>JAWUWK010000041.1:0-30516 GCA_034111875.1 Gammaproteobacteria bacterium | reverse complement strand
AAAAAGCCAATCAAATTGCCATCCAAGGTTTGGCCGATATGGGTATTGATGTAAGAGACCCTGAACATCCTATAGGTACTATGTCTGGCGGTGAGAGGCAGTGCCTGGCGATTGCTCGTGCAATTCATTTTGGCGCTAAAGTGCTGATTCTAGATGAGCCTACCGCCGCCTTAGGTGTTAAACAGTCAGCCAATGTACTTAAAGTTGTGGCACGTGCCAGAGCGAGAGGTCTGGCGGTTATTTTAATTACCCACAATGTCCATCACGCATTCCCCGTCGCCGATAGGTTTACCTTACTTAATCGCGGAAAAAGCTTGGGCAGTTGGCTTAAAAAAGACGTCACTAGAGAAGCAATTTTAGAAATGATGGCCGGTGGTCAAGAGTTAGAAAATTTAGAAGCTGAACTCGCCGAGTTTACCCGTGTAGACAAAGCATCCTAATGTTAGCGGCTATTAATACTTCAATGTCCGCTGATAAAACCTGTTAGGCTAGCCCTAACAAAATCACCAAAAAAGACAATAATAATGGAGTTGATTAAAATGAAATCTAACGTTAAAAAATTTTTACGCAAGTCAGCCTTACTCACCTTTGCCTGCTCAGTATTAACGGCACCGGTATTAATGCCCAGCATAGCGAATGCCGCCGGAGAAAGATTTGTGCTTGTCAGTCATGCAGATGATGCAGATTCATGGTGGAACACAATCAAAACCGGTTTACGTCAAGCATCTGAGCAACTTGATGTAAGAACCGAATATAGAAATCCTCCGACCGGTGATTTAGCTGATATGGCGCGTATCGTCGAGCAAGTGGTCGCGTCTAATCCCGATGGCATTATCATTCCTATTACTGACTTTGATGTGTTAAGTGGCCCTATTGCTAAAGCCAGAAAAAAAGGCATTCCGATAATCACTATCAACTCAGGTAGCCATGAACAAAGCGAAAAATGGGGAGCCTTATTACACGTAGGACAACCGGAATACGCCGCTGGGTTTGGTGCTGGAAAAAGAGCTAAACAGGCCGGAGCGACTAAGTTTGTCTGCGTTAACCACTACATCGAAAACCCTTCATCGGCAGAACGCTGCCAGGGGTTTGCAGATGCACTAGGCGTAGAACTTAAAGGAAGCATGATCGATGTCGGTAAAGATCCAACAGACATCGAGAAAAAAGTGCAGGCTTATTTACGCACAAACCCAACTGTAGATGCAATATTAACACTGGGACCTACCTCGGCACACCCTACGCTAAGAGCATTAGATAAAACTCGCCAAGCAGGGAAGATCTATTTTGGTACCTTTGACTTGAGCAGTGAAATAGCAAAAGCCGTTAAATCTGGCACTATCAGTTTTGCTATAGACCAACAACCATACCTACAAGGTTATATGCCTGTGTCTATTCTTACTAACTACGTGCGTTACGGTGTCGTTCCAGGGAATCACATTAACTCAGGTCCAGGTTTTATTACTAAAGAAAATATTGAAAAAGTAGAAAAACTTGCTGGCGAATATCGTTAATTAAAGATTAGCTTGCACTTAACTACTATTGTTTTGGAGAAAGTAACTATACGACGTGTATAGTTACTTTCTTTGTTACTATGATACCTAGGATAAAAAAACCTACAAAAAGAATTTAAAACCTATCTCGAATCAATTATTAGCTAACTTTAAGGCCAATAAAAATGGCTTGAACACCAGTAAAACCGGCTTTACTAAAAGCTATTTTGGAAAATAATGTGAAGGTAAAAAGTAAAATTACTGTTGTAGAAGTAGCGGCGGCAGCCAATGTCTCTATATCGGCAGTATCGCGTGCGTTTTCTAATGGCAGCTGTTCAGCGAAAATGCGTCAAAAAGTCTTCACTGCTGCAAAAGAGCTCAACTACAAACCTAACCGCTTAGCCCGCGGGCTCAAAGCAAAATCTAGCTTGATCGGCATACTAGTGACAGATTTTGATAATCCTGCCTACCTCCCCATTTTGCAACAATTCAGTGCTCAAATCCAAGAGCGAAACTGCCACAGTTTACTGGTTAATGCCAGTCAGCACAGAAGTTTGAGTGAAGCCATTGAGCTGGTGATGGAATATCATGTAGACGGCTTAATCGTTACGGCGACATCACTACCTAAAGAGCTCGTTAATGTCTGTCAACAGCAGAACACACCAGTGGTCTGTTTTGCCAGAAACTCTCTTAGCACGCAAGCCACGACGGTTTTTTGCGATAATCTCATCATAGGCCAAAGAGCGGCCGACTTGATTTTAGACGCGGGCTATTGTCGCCCCGCATTTGTCAGCGGGCCCGTCGGCGCCATCACATCAAGGGATAGACAGCGTGGTTTTATTAGTCGATTAATAACGCGCGGCTGTAACGATTGGCAGATAATCGAAGGTGGTGAGCACAGTTACGCTGCAGGCTTCCAAGCGACCTGCAAACTATTAAGCACCTCCGAGCCACCGGATGCTCTGTTTTACACCGATGACATTATGGCCTGCGGAGGTATGGATGCAGCGCGTTACGAATTTGCTTTAACGATCCCTGAAGACATAGGCATTATTGGTGTTGACGACATTCAATTGGCCAGCAGCCCAGCCTATAAACTTACGACGATTAAACAACCCTTCTCGGAGATGGTCACCGCTTCAATTGATGTGCTATTTCAGCACATAGATGATCAACAGTTAGCTGCTAGAAAGATTGTTTTTCCCTGCGATGTTATTATTAGAAACACCCTTCGCTGATTAGGTATAAGGCTAGTTTTTCATTAGCTTAATTGTAAGCAATTACACCTTTGTAGTTCCAGGTTAGCAGTTAATCAATATTTTCTTGGGCTCAGATACAAGGTAAAAACCCAGAATATGGACTGACCGGAAACTTCAGTCATTATTTTTCAAACCGTGACAAGAATCAATTTTAGGGATCCCAGTTGCTCTGAGCTCCAATCAGTTCTGCATTTTGATTAATTTTGGACATAGTCGAGATCAGGTGCAAAATATCTTCTTCGGTCAAACCCTTGAACAGCGCCTGCTCGACTTCTAGGGCTGGGGCTATAATGCCCTTGTAAGTTTCTATACCGTCTGCCGTCATTCTCACAGACGCCTTGCGCTTATCCAGACCATCAATATCCCGACGAATCAAACCCCTCTTTTGTAGCGATTTAATTGCGCGACTTACGTGTACGCGAGTGACGCTCGAACGATCGACAATATCGCTGGCCGATAAAGTCTCACTAGGTCCTAGAACAGCTAGCGTTCTCCACTCTGATGGGGTGAGGCCAAAGCTTGGAACATAAGACTGTGCGACGGCCGAGCTGACGTGGGTATAAAAGACACGCACAAGGTATGGCAAGAAGGTTTGCAAATCAAATTCTTCAGCCTTGTTGTGGAGGTATTTAGTGCTTTCCTGGGTGGGTATATGCATAATGATTGATAGTATACATCAAAGATTACATTTGCAAGTTGATAGTATCATACAGTTTATTTTATTAATTAATAATAAATGAAATTAATTAATATTTTTCTTTTTTTTAGATTTTATGACCTTTAAAACAGTTAGTTATAAAAAGTAATCAATTTAAAATAATGGATATATATTTATCAGTTGTAATAATTTCAAATGTAATTAATATGTTTAATCTATCAAAAATTGAGAAATTACATGAATAGCTGGATTGAAGGTGCCGATAGTCGGGAAACTCATTTCCCGATTCAAAATCTCCCATTTGGAGCAGCCAAATTGCCCGATGGGTCGATAGCTTGTGTGTCAGCGATCGGCTCTTTTGTGGTCAGCTTAACTGCGCTTGAAGCTGCAAAGCTTTTGGATACAGGTAGCGATGGCGATCTGTTCAATCAAGATAACCTCAACAATTTCATGGCACGCGGTTCTAATATCTGGCGTAGTGTCCGCAATCAGCTTGTGGACTTACTTGAACTTAATGGAAAGCCCGACTTAAAAAACAGCAGCAGACTGCAAGTAAAAGTTCTTTTTTTGCAGTCTGACGTCGAGATGAAACTGCCCTTTACTGTGGCCGAGTTCACCGATTTTTATGCAGGCAAACAGCACGCACAAAATGTTGGCGCTATGTTTCGAGGAGTCAGTGATTTACCTGCAAACTGGCTGCATATCCCGATTGGTTACAATGGACGGGCTTCTACCGTGGTTGTTTCAGGGACTGACATCAGACGCCCCAACGGACAACTTAAACCACTTGGCGCCGACCAGCCGGTATTTGGCCCCTCGAATAAAATGGATGTCGAGCTCGAGTTGGGTGCCGTAGTTGGCACCGGCAATAAAATGGGCACTCCGATCACAATCGCCGAAGCTGATGAGATGATTTTCGGCTATGTATTGATCAACGATTGGTCTTCGCGAGATATACAAGCTTGGGAATATCAACCGCTCGGGCCTTTTCAGGGCAAAGCTTTCGGCACATCGATTGGTGCATGGATTGTCACAAAAGACGCGCTCGAACCCTTCCGTACGCAACTACCTCCGCGTGACCTGCCGAATTTACCCTATCTTGAAGAGACTAAACCAGGTTTATACGATATTAATTTAAAAGTCGACCTTACGCCAAAAAACGCTTCTAAGCCAACCACTATTTGTCAGACCAATTACAACCGTATGTATTATTCGTTGGCACAGCAATTGACCCATCACGCTATCGGCGGCTGCCAAATGAATACAGGTGATTTGCTCGGCTCTGGGACGATATCTGGGACGAAGCCTTCAGAATTTGGCTCGCTATTAGAATTGAGTTGGAACGGCGAGCGTCAGATTGAATGCACTGGTGGAGAGGCCAGAACCTTTATCGAAGATTATGATCGCCTGACGATGACTGGCTGGGCGCAAGGTGAGGGTTATATAATTGGTTTCGGAGAATGTACAGGTTGTATTTTGCCTGCCATCAAAATGTAAACACAGCGAGTAATATAGGAGCTTTTATGGCAATTGAAAAAATTCATCACGTGGCATACCGCTGTAATAATGCCAAAGAAACTGTAGAGTGGTATGAGACCAATTTGGGCATGAACTTCGTGTTGGCTATAGCTGAGGACAAAGTGCCATCGACCAAGGCGGACGATCCTTACATGCACGTTTTTCTGGACGCCGGCGGGGGAAATATTCTGGCGTTTTTTGAACTTCCAACGCAACCTGACATGGGTCGGGACGAAAACACCCCTGTCTGGACTCAACATCTGGCGCTTCAAGTAAAAGATCGTGACGAGCTGCTAAATCACAAACAGCGTTTGCAAGACAGAGGGATTAGCGTGCTGGGTCCCACTGATCATTCGATGTTTCACTCAATTTACTTTTTTGACCCGAACGGCCACCGACTTGAACTGACATATCCGGATTCGAAATCGGACGAAATAGTGGCACGTCTAGATGGCGTAAAATGGGCTATGCTCAACGAATGGAACGAAACAAAAAAAGCACCCAAACATGCTGACTGGCTGCATACAAAAGCCTTGAATTAAGCCTGAAAACTAACATCGACCTTGGTCTTTTTCAGAGGTCTTTACGCTCTCGGAGAAAACAGTGAAAATCACCTTCAACTTTAAACCGATTCTACAACTTAGTACTTTGTGTGCTGCCGCCATTATGTTCGCATCGCCTGCAATTGCCGAGGCTGAGCTGGTTCTTTCGTCCTGGCTGCCACCGACTCACCCACTAGTTAAAAATGCGATTAAACCATGGGCAGCGCAAGTGAGTGAGGCGACCGACGGCCGTGTCACTGTTCGTGTATTGGGGCGTCCACTTGGGCCACCTCCAACCCATTTCGATCTAGCCAAAGATGGTGTCGCGGATATTACTTATGGCTTACATTCGTTTAATAGAGACAATCGTTTCCTGCGCTCCAGAGTTGGTCAATTTTCGTTTTTAGGTGACGACGCGAGCACAGCATCACAGGCTTTTTGGACAGTGTATAGCGAGCAGCTAGATGCTCAGTCAGAGCATCAAGGGGTGAAACTCTTAAGCCTATTTTTGCATGGCCCTGGCATGTTCAACACAGGTGATAGAAAGATCGAAATAGCCGAGAATTTCAACGGACTGAAGATTCGCACACCTGGCGGATACATCGCCGAACTAAGCCAGGCTCTCGGCTCTGTTACGCTGTTTATGTCCCCAGGAGAAGTATTTGAAAAACTGTCACGCGGAGTGATCGATGGCGTCACTTTTCCCTATGAAGGACTTAAGGCGTTTCGCCTTACTGGGCATATCGACTACACCATGAAAGTGCCAGGTGGTCTCTATAATACATCCTGGTTTCTGGTCTTAAACGAAGGCATGTGGTCAAAAATATCAACTAAAGATCAAGCTGCGATTGAAGCAATTTCTGGTGTTGCTTTTGCGAAGTTGGCGGGAGAAGCATGGAACGCTGCTGACGAAGCCGGCCTAGCTGCCATGAAAAAAGCTGGCATCGACATCTACGAGGCCCCGGCATCAGTGTTAAGCGCCATCAAGCGAAAGGCCGAACCACTGGAAGCTGCCTGGTATAGTGCTGTTAAGGAGAGCGGTTTTGATGGCAAAGCTGCACTTAATACTCTACGCACTAAGGCCAGTGAATGAGCTGGCTTACTCTCAATAACTCGATCCGGTTGATGATCGTATGAAGGCTACTGTGAGAAAGTACTCAAACTTGGTTCTCGGATCGGGCTGCGCACTGATGTTGGCCGCTCTGGTGCTTCTCACACTGGCTGATATTGTTGGCCGATATTGGTTCAATTCGCCCATTTCAGGTGCTTTTGAACTCACACAAATCATGCTCGCTATGCTGATTTTCTTAGCATTGCCATTGACCACATTTGACAGTGAGCATGTTGAAGTGGATATTTTTTACCGTATGGCAACGCCCTTATACCAAACGTTGATGCGCATTTTTAGCTCCGTTTGCTCACTCTTCGCTCTTTCGGTTATGGCATGGCAACTGGTGATAAAGGCGCAGAACTTGAGTCATGATGAAGCCGTTAGCGACGCGCTATTGTTTCCTTTATCAATTATTGGCTGGGTCGGGGCCGGTTCTGCGGCGATTAGCGCGGTAATGGCTTTACTTTTACTCACTCATTTCTCTGCCGCAGATGAGGTTATTCACAACGATCAAAAAGGCGATACCAGATGATTGAAGCGTTAATCGGTTTTACAGCGCTTCTGATACTGCTTTTTCTTAGAGTTCCCATTGCTTTTTCGATGGCGATCGTTGGCGCCATTGGTTTTGGACTTATGCGTAGCTGGAGTGCTACTTGGTCGATGGTTGGGAATGTCGCCTTTGACACAGGTTTGTCTTATTCGTTATCGGTTGTACCCCTGTTTATTCTCATGGGTAATTTTTTGACCGTTTCTGGTGTTAGCCATGCGCTTTATGCAGGGGCTAACCGGTTGCTGGGGAACGCTCGTGGCGGACTCGCCATGGCAACCATTATTGCCTGCGGCGGCTTCAGCGCAGTTTGTGGGTCATCCCTAGCGACAGCTGCAACCATGTCTAAAGTGACCATGCCTTCCATGCGCAAGTACGGATACTCTGATGCTTTATCCACGGGGTCGATCGCCGCTGGTGGCACCTTGGGGATTCTGATTCCACCCAGTATTGTGCTGATTATATACGGTCTGATTACCGAGTCCGACATCTCGAAGTTATTTATAGCTGGCGTAATCCCTGGACTGCTTGGTGTAGTTTTCTATATTTTGGCGATTGTTGTAGTGGTCCGGATGAAGCCAGAACTAGCGCCAAAATCTGAGGCGACAGAACCCTTCACGAAACGTGACCGCATAGGCGTATTGGCTGTTGTTGGCTTGTTTTTATTAATTATGGTTGGTATTTATGGCGGGTTATTTACACCCACCGAGGCGGCCGCTGTTGGCGCTGGCGCCTCCTTTCTGATAGCTCTTTTTATGGGTGGGTATCAGCCTGAGAAACTATTCTATGCTTGTATTGAAAGCGCTAGAGCGACGGCTATGATTTTCGCTATCGTTATCGGTGCAGATATTTTTTCTAACTTCGTCAATTTTGCTGGACTACCAGATGCCCTTGCCGATTGGGTTAGCACGTTAACGGTTAGTCCCTATATGGTTATCTTCGGCATCGTTTTGATCTATCTCGTGCTTGGTGCAGTGCTGGAAAGTTTATCTATGATATTGCTAACTGTGCCCGTTTTCTACCCATTGGTATCACAACTTGACTTTGGCACCGGTCTACTCAAGGATCCAGAAATGATTCTTATCTGGTTTGCAATTATCGTGGTAGTCGTCACTGAGATTAGCCTTATCTCGCCGCCGGTTGGGATGAATGTATTTGTCATTCGAACAGTCCTTCCAGAGGTAAAGTTGAGCACCATTTTTTCAGGCATTCTACCTTTTTGGGTCGCAGACCTTCTTAGGTTGACTCTTTTGGTTCTGGCGCCGGGCGTAACACTATGGCTAGTTAATTTAATGTAGCCCGATGTTTGGCTACTGATCCCACACAGCGAGGTCGCAAAGTGTATTGGTCAACTATTGTGGCCAACCTATTCGGGCTTTCCCTATGAAAACATTGCTTTGCATTCAGTGACAGCCCTACAACACTATCAGACCGATAGTTTGTATAATTCCTCACTGTATAACCTCAGCGTGTGCATTACCTGCCTTATAAGATCACTAACTCGGCACTTTTAAAGATACTTCTTTTGCAACATAAGGCGCAGCGTAATATTCAGTCTATTATTTTCCTATCAACGCTTAATTCCAAACCTTAGATGCCAGGCCCATTTCTCGGGGTCTATGCGCTTTATTAATCCTTGCCAAGCAGAGGACTTTAATCTCCAATCTTCACTACTTAGCTCGGCGCACTGACTGTACTTTACCGCTGTATTATTGCTGTACTTTATTGTGTTGGGAGGTATCTAAACACCTCACTGATTAGGACTATGGACAGCTTTGGTTTAGGATAATTTTCCAGCTATAGGCATCTGTCGGGCTAGGTCGGTCGCCGTTAAGATAAAACATGTGGGGATAGTAAAAATTTGAAGGCCTGAGCGGTGGGATTTGAAAACCATTAATAGGAACAGAGTTCCTATTAATGGGAAAAGCTAAAGATTATTCTGAGTCAAATACTTCCTGACCTTTTTTCTGACCAATACGCATTCTAATAAAGTTTAGCAAGGGTTGGCCAAACAGCGCTAGCATCGCCACTGTCATTATGATGGCGGTTAATGGGCGCTCCCAGAGAAAGCTCATGCTATCGTCATTGATCAACAATGCACGGCGCAAGTTATCCTCTAACATACCACCCAAAATAAAGCCCAGTAGCATAGGTGCTAGTGGGAAATCTAACAATTTTAAACCTATTGCCGCCACACAGATAATCACCATCACTTGAATATCGAAGGCATTAAAGGAGACCAGATACACCCCCGTTAACGAGAAGAACAAAATCAAGGGTATCAGAATAGTTCGCGGTATTTCAAGTAACTTAGAGATGTAGGGAATCAACGGCAAATTGAGAATTAATAGCACTATGTTGCCTAAGTACATAGAGACAATAACTGACCAAAAAACATCGGGATGATCGACAAACAATTGTGGTCCAGGCTGAATACCGTAGGCAATTAGTGCACCTAACATGACCGCCGTGGTCCCTGACCCGGGAATACCTAGAGTCAACAAGGGTACGAAAGATCCTGTGGATGCGGCGTTATTGGCAGATTCTGGCGCCGCTAGCCCTTTAAGTGAGCCTTTGCCGAACATTTTTTTATCTTCGGTGGAGGACAAATTTCGCTCTACACCGTAAGCTAAGAACGACGCGATAGTGGCACCCGCACCGGGCAGCACACCGACAATAAAGCCCATCACAGAAGAGCGTAGCATGGTCGGGGCGACTTGCTTAATTTCTTCTTTAGTCAGTTTCATGCTGCCAAGGGAAGAGCCATCTTTCTTATTGTTTAACTCACTATTGGTCTTGCGATCCATCACCGACATAACGACTTCGGCTAAGGCGAAAGTGGCCATTGCCAAGAGCAAGAAACTTAAGCCATCAATAAATTCAATAGAGCCAAAGGTAAAGCGTTCTACACCATTTGATCTATCAGTACCGACGGTCGATAGCATCAAACCGAGTACACACATCATCAACGCTTTTAGAATATTACCTTTACCGGCAAAGGCTGCTACTGCGGTTAACCCTAAGACCATCAGTGCAAAGTAATCGCTGGACTGAAAACTAAGTGAGACTTTGGCCAACATAGGTGCGAACAACACCAGGAATATAGCGCCTATCGTGCCGCCGGTAAATGATGAATAAGCAGCTAATGCAAGCGCCTTGCCGGCATGTCCTTGTTGGGCGAGCGGGTAGCCGTCAAATGCTGTCACTACCGTCGATGAACAACCTGGCGCATTAATCAAGATGGACGAGGTAGATGCGCCAAAGACAGCACCGTAGTAGACACCTGCCATCAAAATAATCCCAGATGAGGGATCTAGCCCATATGTTACGGGAATCATCAACGCGACCGCTGAAACTGGGCCAAGCCCTGGAAGCATGCCAATGAAAGTACCGGCAAAACAACCGACAAACATCATTAATAAATTAAACGGCATAACCGCGGTGGTTACACCAATATAAATACCTTCCCACATTATCCTAAACTCCCATCGACTGTAATAAGGCACCAGGTGCTAGATAAATATCAAGCAGCTGAGTCAGCACATACCAAAAGAACACAACCAGCGGAAATGAGCAGAAAAACAATAAAATTTTACGTCGCTCGCCTAATAGCCAGTAACCCGCTAATAAAAAAATGGTTGTCGCTATCATAAAGCCTAGTGTCTCAAGTATTACCCCATAGCCAACCATCAAGGCCAAAAGCTTCAAGGCGACAGCCCAGTCTAAATCAGGCAAACCTTCTTTTGATTCGTTACGAGAGGCGAATAACAAGCCTAGTGACAAGATGCCGCCGAGAATTGCCAGTGCTGTAGGTAAGGTTTTGGCGGTAAATATTTCGTATTCGTCGCCTGGATACATAGGGATGAGGGTGATTGAAAAACCGTAGCCAATAGAAAGAGCTAAGAAGATTAAACCACCGATGCGGTCTTTTGCTATTGTCATATTGTTAAGGGCCAACTTCACAGCTGGCCCTCCTCTTATTTTTGTGGAAAATCTGACTAAATCTCGATACGAACAAGCATTAAATATGATCGGGACTTATTGAGAGCCTCCATGGTATAAAATTTTAAGATTCGGCTAGCAAAGCCATGGATACTCGGCTAGCCGAAAAAAAAACATCAAATGTCTAAGCTTACTTAAGGAAACCTAATTCTTTCATTAGCGATCCAATCTGTGTTTCTTGAGCTTCTAAGAACGCATAAAATTCATCTGAAGATTTGTAAACGTTAACCCAACCATTACGGCTACGAACATCTTCCCATTCAGGCGTTTTGTACATAGCCGATAATGCTTCATTCCACTTCGCTAGCTTTTCTTTAGAAACGCCAGGGGCGGCGAAAAATCCACGCCAATTAGCAAAAACAGTATTGTTACCCATTTCTGTCATAGTCTTCACATTTGGAGCGTCACCAACACGTTCAGGTGCAGTAATACCTAAAATGCGCACTTGACCGCCTTTTGCCAGTGCTAATGCCTCACCTAAACCCGTTGATAGAATTTTAGCTTCACCTGAGAGCAAACCTGCCATCGCTTTACCACCAGCATCGTAAGGAATGTACTTAAGTGTGCGTGGATCTAAACCTTCAGCTTTTATAACCGAAGCTGCGACTAAATGATCCAGTGATCCACGAGCAGAGCCTCCAGCAAATTTAAGGCTCTTAGGATCTTCTTTGAAGAGAGCAAGTGCTTGAGCCCAATCTTGTAGTGGACTATCACTTTTAACCACTAGTGCGCCAAAATCGGCAATAACACCCGCTACTGGCGTTAAATCACGGAAGCTCTGTGGGAACACTTTAGTGATAGAGCGCACGATGATAGGTGTAGAGTTAACCATCAATGTATCTTTGGCATTTTTAGCAGTTTCTATGAGATGAGCAATTGCTTTACCGCCACCACCACCAGACATATTTTGGAAAGACGCTTCATTTGCTAAACCAGATTTTGTAAGAGCTTCACCTACACCACGTGCCGTGCCATCCCAGCCGCCACCAGCGCCACCAGGTATTAAGAAATGAATTTTATCAAGCTTAGCGTCACTCGCTGAAGCCGTAAATGTTAAGCTCGATAGCAGGCAACCTGTTATAGCAGCTGCGAGTAAAGTACGACGTTTTATCGACATGTTTTTCTCCTGTTGTTTTAATTATAGCAAACACCATAAATGCCACTTGAGACAAAGAAAAGCTTAAGCAATTAAAGTATTTTTCGTTCTTTTTGGGCATTTTGGGCATAAAGTTCACAGCGAACTGAATCACACTACAAACGATCCTATTCTCGTTGATTTTTTTGGCAAAATAAGGAAGTAGAAAAAGAAAAGGTAGCTGAGCTGCACACTAAACAACCCAGCTGCCAAAGTTGCCAGGGAGGGGCAACACTAAAGTTAGCAATAGATAAGACGCCAGTTTTTAAATTTGGTTCAACTATTCAAACACAATTTTGCAGCGATTAGTCTGGAGACTTTTGCTATTTATTGCCAATAAGGGTTTCACTCAAACTTACTTCTAATACAATTTCAACAATAATTTCAGCGACTAATTGACAATCCTGTTCGCTAAACGTTAAAGGTATCCGCATATCCATCAAACTCGCGAGGTGGTACTCGGTTTGACTCAATTTAGGCATGTTTTCAATGTAGCACCAACTATCGTAGCGACTGGTATATCCATTGGGCTTATCAGCACCAAACCACTTCAATACCACGCCGCGTTGCTGGCTCTTTTCGACTACTAGCTCTATACCTTGTTGACTCATTTCAAGCAGAGCAAACTGTAAGGTACTGCCGACAAATTGTTCAGCTTTAGGTCGATCAGTTAAACGGATAACAGAGCAGTCTTGCAATACTTTTTCAATCACCTGATAGCGCGTATTCCAGCGCTCACACTGTCGATCTAGATTTGCCAGTTGTGGGCGCAAAATAGCCGCCCGCAAATTATCCATCCTGCCGCTATAGTTAGGTGTTTCAAACCGAATTTTTGTAAACACTTCAGCACTTGGCCCTGCACGATGGGCACCGTAGAGCATATATGAACCTGAGTACATGATTGCTCTTGCCATAAATTCGGCATCTGCACTAATCAGCAAACCACCTTCACCAGAGTTAAGGTGTTTATAGGTTTGCGTACTGAAACAGGCAGCGACGCCAAAAGTACCGCTTTTTTTACCACCCCAAAGTGCCCCCATTGTATGCGCACAATCTTCTATGAGCTTTAAATTATATCGCTCACAAATGGCCATTATTTTATCCATATCGGCTATATGACCGCGCATATGCGATAGCATAAAGTATTTAGCTTGAGACGCCTCTGCCTTGCGGGCTAAATCGTCTAAGTCTATACAGTAGTTCTGATCGACTTCTACTAGCACTGGGATACCACCACTATTATCAATCGCACCGGGCACAGGCGCCAAAGTAAAAGCGTTGCAAAGTACTTTATCACCTTTTTCAATGCCAGCTGCTCTAAGTGCCACGTGGAGTGCGTAACCTCCAGATGAACAAGCTAAGGTGTAAGGTACTTGCATATAGCGGGCAAACTCGAGCTCCAGCAAATCAACTTCGGTCGGTTCATTTTCAACTCTATTGTAGCGATGTAAACGGCCAGTGCCCATAACCTCAACTGCCGCCGCAATCGCATTATCGGGTATCGCTTCTTGTTGAGTAAAAGATTTAGTGAAGAGTTTCATAAGCTATCCTTATACTGATCAATCGTAGCGTGTTTGATGGTAAACTTCGAAATCCCACTGGGTGTCAGGGAAGTATTTCGTCAAGCGCCAATCACAAGCGCGTGCGTGACCTTCCATGCCTTCGACACGAGAGATACGCGAGCCCACTGCACTGTATGATAAGTTAGCCTCTTTGCTAATTTCTTGGTAAGTCACTATTTTTAAAAACTTGTGCACATTCAGGCCACCGCTGTAGCGTGCCACTCGCTTCGTTGGTAGAATATGATTAGTGCCTGAACATTTGTCACCGTGGGTGACAGTGGCCCCCTCACCGATAAACAGTGATCCGTAGTTCTTTAATCTCTCTACCCACCAAGCGTCGTCTTCAGTTATTACTTGCAAGTGCTCACTGGCGTACTGATCACTGATCACAGCCAACTCTTCACGGCTCTCGCAGAAAATAATTTCTCCGTGATCGCGCCATGCGGTTTGTACTATTTCAGCATTGGGCATGTCAGCCGCCACTTTTGGCATTAGCTCAGCCACTTTTTCTCCCATGGCATAGTCAGTAGTGAAAAGCCAGACGGGTGAGTCTACTCCATGCTCAGCCTGGGAGACTAAATCTACCGCCAACGTCATAGGATCCGCAGTATGATCGGCAATAATCGCCGATTCGGTAGGGCCGGCAAACACATCTATGCCCACTTCCCCAAATAACAAACGCTTAGCGGTTGCCACGTAGCCATTACCTGGCCCCACTAGAATATCCGCTTTAACACCGGTAAAAAGACCTTTAGCCATACTGGCAACGGCGTGTACACCACCCATTTCCATGATGATATCGGCACCGGCAAGATCCATCGCGTAGACGATTGCCGGGTGAATGCTGCCGTCTTTTGGCGGAGAGCAAGCGACTATTTTTTCTACTCCGGCCACTTTTGCTGTGGCGATACTCATAATAGCAGAGGCCGCGTGAGAGTATCGTCCACCGGGCACATAACAGCCCGCGCAGTTAAGGGGTATGACTTTCTGACCCAGCACGGCACCCGCCTCAGTGGTTATTTCAAACTCAGTTAAACTGGCGGCTTGTGCGCGGGCAAATTCAGTCACTTGACGGTAGGTAAATTGAATGTCCTGCTTTACACTCTCAGGTACTTTGGAAATTAGCTGGGCGCGTTTTTCATCGCTCAAGACAAAGTCGCCGCTCCAATTATCAAATTTCTGCGCGTATTCTCTGACCGCCTCTTCACCACGTTGCTCTATTTGTTCGAGCATCTCTCGCACTGTCTTTTCAATGTTTGCATCGCTGGCAGCTACCGCTGCAGTAGATTTTTTTATATATTGCATAATAACGTCTTCTTGGTTTAAGTAACTGTTGCGAAAGATCTGACACGCCGGTTAATTTTTATCTGCGCGATTTTTATAGCATCTTCTTCGGCCGAATTGCTATAGCTTATCTAACCACTTAGCCAATCAAACCACCAATGCCAATATTATTATTAGCAGTTACTTTTCGGTATCGATATACTGATTCAATTACAGCGTTGGAGAAACACAAGTGGAATTAAAGTGGCTCAAAGATTATTTGGCACTAGTGGAACAGGGCTCGTTTTCTAAGGCGGCCGCCACACGATTTGTCACCCAGCCGGCCTTTAGTAGACGTATCCGTTCACTCGAGGCCTGGCTGGGAATCAGCTTAGTCGAGCGCAATCAATACCCACTGGTACTGACAGCCGCAGGTGAAGTCTTTATCGAACGCGCCAAAACTCTCTGCGATTCCATGATGTTGTGCCGCGAGCAATTGCGCAGCATGCAGCGCCAGCAAGATGAAATAACCCTCAGCTCACAACAATCGCTGGCAGTCTCTTTTTTCCCCGACTGGGTAGAAAACTATAACGACAGTTTGAGCCACACTTTACTGCGCATGAATACTGTAGATCTACATGAGGCGGTGGAAACCTTTTTGGTCGGCAGCAGTGATTTTCTGCTGTGCTATAACTCAGCCAATATTTTTAAACAGTTACAGGTTGATAGCGTAGAGAGCCTGCAGGTGGGGATCGACGAATTAATCCCCGTGAGCCTAACGAAAGCGGATGGATCAGCGTTACACGATGTGCGAGACGGACAGCCACTGACTCTATTAAGTCACACCCCTGAATCCTTTTTTGGCCAGCTAATCTCTATTCACTGCCTCTCCAAACTACCGGAATCGGTATCGATTTCCCATCGCTATCAAAGTTCTCTTTCAGAGGCTCTAAAGGCACTCGTGCTCAAGGGCAAGGGCATTGCCTATTTACCGCGCAGCATTATTCAAATTGAATTAGCCCGCAAAGAAGTTGTGCAGATAACCACTAGCTTAGTCAGTGTCCCCCTGCAAATATCCCTGTACCGTCTAAAAAACT
Organism: Gammaproteobacteria bacterium; assembly: GCA_034111875.1. Classification (GTDB taxonomy): domain Bacteria; phylum Pseudomonadota; class Gammaproteobacteria; order Pseudomonadales; family Balneatricaceae; genus Rs1. The sequence goes on along the minus strand of JAWUWK010000041.1, from coordinate 14,332 downwards.
CACAATCGCAACTGGCCCAGAAATTCTGGCATGAGGTTTTACTTGACACCACTAAAATCCCTTAAAGGATGTCAACGACAGACTAAGTCAAGGTTAATCAATCTTTGAGGTTTCTCCTCTCAGGCTTGCACTATACCTTAAAGTAATCGACTTCAAGGTATAAAGCATTGGCTCAGCAGACAGACAGATTTTATACTGCTACAGCTTATTATTTTGTTACCTAGGAGCCCTACATGTCCAACCCACTGTCTATGCAACAAAGCTTAGAAATGTTAAACAGCCTGATCAAACAGCTACCCGCCGAGAGATCTGTCTCTCAAGCACCTAGTGCAAAACAATTACAAGCTGAATTAGATATCTCACTCGGCTGGCAAGGTGCGGACAGTGAACAGCTGATGAGTGCCGCCAAAGCCTATTTAGATTACAACCCCGATGTGTCTCAAGTGGCCTTTTTCAAGCTCCTCTACTCAGGTCTCAATAGCCCTGCGCTCTTAGGGGACTGGGTCACTAGTCTATCTAACGCGACAATGCACACTTATCAAGTCGGCCCAGTAGCGACCTTGATGGAATTAGAACTGATCAAGCAATGGAACCAATTGATAGGCTTTTGCGAAGGTGATGGCGTCATGGTCAGCGGTGGCTCGCAGGCCAATTTAATCGCCATGTTGCTGGCTAGACATAAAAAAGCCCCAGAGATTAAACAGCGCGGGCTAGGAGCACAGACCTTAGTCGCCTATGTTTCTGACCAGGCACATTATTCCAGCCTTAAGGCCGCCTGTGTACTGGGCATTGGCAGTGATAACTTGATCCCCGTAGCCAGCGACGAACTGGGCCGTATCGACCCCAGTGCACTAGAAAGCGAAATTGAAAAGTCTATCGCCAAAGGCCATACGCCTTTCTTTGTCGCTCTCACCGCGGGCACTACAGTGATCGGCGCCTACGACCCTATTGAGCCCTGCAGTGTAATTGCTAAAAAGCACCAACTCTGGTTGCACGTGGATGGTGCCTGGGGCGCACCTGTGTTGTTTTCCGAAAAGCATCGTCACTTGCTAAAACACAGTGAGCTAGCTGACTCTGTGACTTGGGATGCTCACAAACTGATGAATGTGCCTATTACTGCCGCAGTTATCTTAGTCAAGGAAGCCGGCATGTTAAAACAGGCCTGCTCCGGTGGTGGCGGTGAATACTTGTTCCACAGTGACGAAAACTCCGAATTCAATCTCGGCGAGCGCTCCATTCAATGTGGTCGCCGCGCCGACGCACTGAAGGTCTGGATGAGTTGGAAATCGATTGGCAATAAAGGCTTTAGCGATAAGATTGATCATTTATTCGACTGTAAAGACTATTGTGTCGATCAAGTTAATAGCCACCCAAAACTGGATTTACTGGCCCCCGCCGCCTTTTTAAACATACTGTTTCGCTACACTCCCGACGCCGATTTAGATGAGGCTCAACTGAAGTCTTTAAACATCGCCATCTGCACCCGAATGAAGACCGATGGTCTCTACATCGATTACGCGCAGTACAAGGGACGTTATGGCATCCGCTTAATCTTAGGCAATAGCCAATGCCAGTTAGCCGATATCGATAAAGTATTGCAAAGCTGCATTGATACAGGTAATAAATTGCAGCAACAAGGGCTTTATTAAGCCTCATTTGTTATACAGCGCTTTGGGTATTAGTTCTTAAACTTCAAGCTCGCTTAATACCCAGCAGCGCTGCACTTAACACCGTTCAGTGGCGCATAATCTAGCATTATCGCCTGTCAAGGCTCAGCGCAACAGAGTTTATTTTATCGGCCTTTAGCGGTTTTTTTGCTCACCGCCAGAAACAGACCTGGCAGTATAAGCAGCGCGCCCAACAAATGGAAAGATTGTAATGTTTCACCGAGGATAAGCCAGGCCATTGCCGCGTTGTATAAAGGGATAGCGTACATCACCAACGACGCTTTCGAAGCCCCGAGTACTTTCTGGATATAAGCGTAGGCGGCATAGGCGGTTATTGAAGAAATGATCGACAGGAATAAAATACTATAGACAAAAGTTTCTATAAAAGCCCTGTCGAAGTCCATTGGCTGTAATTGATAGAGTTCTATGATACTAAAAGGTGCCAGCACGATGACACCGCCAATAGACATCGCACAAAAGCGCAGAAACAAACTGAGCTGACTTTTCAAATGCCCTTGCCAAAGTGAATAAAAACCCCACGAAGCCGATGCGGCTAAGATCCAGAGATCGCCTAACGTAAAATCAAGTGCCAGCAGCACGCTAAGTTGGCCTCTAGCGACTATCACTACTACACCAACTAAGGCAAAGAAGACCCCAAAAAGCTGGCGCTTTGACAAGATTTCCGCATAGCAGAAACGCGCAATCAGAATCACAAAAATTGGTGAAAGAGCATAGATCAAACCAATATTGGTCGCCGTGGTCGTTTTAGCACCTATGTAAGGAAACGCTCCACAAATCCCCATACCGAGAGAACCTAATAATAGCAGTTGCTTCCATTCTAGCCGCAAAATAGCTCTAGCTGTCCATAGTCGCGCACCAATAAAAGGTAACAGAATAATCACAGCCATCAGCCAGCGCGTAAAGGCCAATGAAATAGGCGGCGTAGTCTCCGCAACCGCTCTGGCGACAATCATATTTGAACAGAGCAATGCTGGGGTTAAAAACAAAATAATCAGCGCCCAGGCTCTCGGCGATAATAGCGGTTTTTTTTGTGCTATAGGCGTGTCACTGGGAGCAATCAATCGATGCCTCACTAATAGGTTAAACTGAATAAAATGAAAGGGTGAAAATTAGTTTCGGGGTTGATAATTTTCAAGTAAAAAGGCTACTAATAGCCTTAAGCGTTCTGGAATAAATTTTGACTGGGCATATTGTAATCTAAGTGTGCCTTGATAATTATGTTTTATATACCACAGCGGTAATAATCTTACTAAATTACCTTTATCAATTTCGGAATTAGCCACAAAATCGGGTAAGACACCGACACCTAAGCCGCGTTTAATCGCATTTAAGCGCATTTCAGAATGATTAACTTTGTAGCGGCCATCAACATTGACACTGACTACTTCAGTGTTATTTTTAAACTCAAGTTTACTCTCATGAGGCCCTTCGCCTAACGTAATACAGCTGTGCTTGCTCACTTGGCAGGGATGTTCTATCAGCGAATTTTGGGCTAAATATTCTGGGCTAGCACAGAGCACTATCCTCACTTTGCCCAACTCTCTAGCAATCAAGCCCAGGGCAGGGTTTTGCTCCAAAGAGACTAATAAATCAACTTCATTGTGAATCGGGTCGACTATATGGTCTGTTACTTTTATATGTAATTTAATCTGCGGATAGAGGCAGGCGAAGGATAACAGCATGGGCTCCAAAATCTGTTTGGCCACTGCTTTAGGGGCCGCTACTCGCAATAAACCCACAGGCTTTGTCGTTGAACCACTGGCAATTTCAGCCGCTTCTCTGGCCGAATCGAGCATCGTTTTGCACATCTCATAAACAGGTTTACCAGCGACACTCAAAGTCATTTTTCGGGTCGTACGTTCTAGCAACTTTAGCGCCAACTGTTTCTCTAACCGCGCCACTTGGCGGCTCGCTGCAGAGGGTGTGATGCCCATTTTTCGGCTCGCTGCACTAAAGCCCCCCTCTTGAACCACCATCACAAAACTGGCCATATCCGAGAGCGATGCGACTAATTTATTTATGTCCATAAAGCACAAGTCCTATTCTTATACAGCCTATTATTTATCATTGAATCATTAATTATACTATGAGGCCAGTCAAATCATAGACATCAATTATAGAGGACACTAACCAATGCACTCGTCACTCACTAGTAACCCTACTTTCAGAAAGCTCCCCTTGGCAGAATGTTTACTGCTATTAGTTGCCATTGTATGGGGTACCAGTTATGGCGTCACCAAAGAGGCGCTAGTGTATATTTCTGTGCTGGCCTTCATCAGTATTCGATTTTTACTGACTTCCATACTGATGCTGCCGTTTTTGGTACGCGATATCATGAAAGGCTCAGTTAAAGGATGGCCAAGAGCCATACTGACTGGGGTTATTTTACTGGCTATATTCCTCTTTGAAGTCTTCGGCATTTTTTACACAAGCGCTGCCAACGCTGCCTTTTTAATTAGTCTATTTGTCATTTTCACACCACTCTTAAAGTGGTTATTAGACAGGCAATACCCAGGGCATCACATCATTTTGCTCGCGGCTGCCTGCGTGATCGGGGTTTATTTATTGACTTGGCAGCCAAGCACACGCTTTAGTTTTAATCTGGGTGACGGCTGTATATTAATAGCTGCTTTTTTGCGCGCCTGCATGGTTTTATATACGAGAAAGATCATGAAACTCACAAACTTAAGTATGGCCAGTTTAACGGTTATTCAATCTTCAGTCGTAGGGATAGGCGCATTAGTACTGCTGTTTATGAATCAGCCCAACACGGGGATTAATTGGACTGACAGCCCTCACTTTTGGCTCAGCATGAGTTACTTAATTATATTTTGCACCTTGTTCGCCTTCTTTGCTCAAAACTATGCGCTGAAACACACCAATGCCAACAGAGTGTCATTATTAATGGGTTCAGAGCCCTTTTTTGGGGCACTCTTCGCAATATTATGGCTGGGAGAAAGCTTCAATTTTATACAGATAATCGGTGCATGTATTATTTTGGCATGTATTTTTTATGCTACATCAAATTCAGCTGTTGCTAAGAGTGTCACCTGAGGAAAATCGATAGTGATTGGACTGAGCTTAGAGTTTAAATCGACTCGGGCAAAAAGGATTAAGCTCAGTGGTTGCATCAGACATTATATTAGCCAGTATTTCAGCGGACGCGGGACCGGTTGAAAAACCTATATGTTGATGCCCGCTATTTATCCACAAATTCGGCCGTTTAGTCGCACCGATGACCGGCATACTGTCGGGCAATGTCGGCCTGGCACCTTGCCACTGAGAGCTCCACTGTTGAGAAAAATCAAGGCCTTGGCGGGCATTTTTCTCAATATTATTCAGCTGTACATCACTGTAATCTGCCTGTTGTCGATTGAGCTCTACGCCACAGCTAATTCTTACTCCACTCTGATTAGGAGATGCCACAAAATTGCCATCGATATCATGAATAGGCAAATTAATAGAGCCATCTGTATCGCAGCTGTATTCTCGATGTGCGCCGCGCTCAAAGATCATCGGTAATTTAATACCTAAAGGCGCCAATAACTGTTTTGACCAGGGACCGGTGGCGATCACTAAATGCTCACATTGAATAGCTTCCCCTCCAACATCCGCTAGTAACCAGCCTTTTGTCAGTGCTTTAAGCTGATTGACGGCAAAGATTATACTCTCTCCACCACATTTCAAAAAGTGCTGCGCATAGGCTGAGACTAAATCTTGGGGGCTGGCCACAGAGAGGGCATCATTGATGAGTAAGCCCTGACTATAAATAGGCTTCAAGTTAGGCTCTAACGTAGTCACTTGCTGCGCGTTTAGTAACTTAAACTGAATATTGTACTGATTGTATATGTCTTGCTCGTAAGTTGAATTTTGAAACGATTTTGCCTGCCGATACAGTTTCAACCAGCCGCTGTGGCGTAGACTTTGACCAATATTTAGCTGATTTGTATATTCTAAGTGCAATGAAATGGAGCGTTCAATCAGCTGATACAAATGATTAATGCGTTTTTCGGTTGTCTGTTGTTTTGAAAATACTAAAAATTTTATCAGCGTTTGCATTTCAGACAAAACATAGGCGAGATTATAGCGAAAGCCGTCACTGCTATTGGTTAGAAAACCCGGCAGTGATTTAAATATTCTCGGGTTGTTAAACGGGATTAGCGAGCTGGGTGTAATCATGCCCGCATTGCCAAAAGAGGTTTCACTGCCAGGCTCTAACTTATCAACCAGTGTGACTTGAAAGCCTCTTTTTTGTAATGCCAGAGCACTACAGACACCTACCATCCCGGCGCCTAAAACTACTACTTGTTTGTTCTGCATATACTCTATGGCCTTGAGCGCATTTGTTCAGGTAACCAAGTGGCGAGTTCTGGCAGCGCAATTAAGATGAAAACCATTAATAACATGATCAAAAACATCGGTACTGCAGTGCGCGCTATGTAACCTATTTGGTGCCCTGTCATACCTTGTAAGACAAATAAATTGAAACCAATCGGCGGCGTGATTTGCGCCATTTCGACCACTACCACGATGAAGATACCAAACCAAATTATATCGATACCGGCTTGGCGTATCATAGGTTCGACTATGGCGATGGTCAGTACTACTGCTGAAATGCCATCGAGGAAACAACCAATAATGATATAAAATACTAACAGCGCCATCAGTAATTCAAAGCGACTAAGATCCATGGTCGCTATCCATTCGGCCAGCGCTCTTGGCAGTCCGGTAAAACCCATCGACAGAGACAAAAAAGAGGCTCCCATCAAAATCAGCGCTATCATTGCAGAGGTACTAACGGCACCAAAAATACTGGCTTTAAAAGTCTCCACGGTCATAGAGCCTTGAACACTGGCCAGTATAAACGCACCAATGACCCCAAAAGAGGCTGCTTCTGTCGCTGTGGCTATCCCTGAATACATTGAGCCAATTACAAAAGTGACCAGTAAAAGTACTGGAATTAAGAACCGAGAAGCGGCCAGTTTTTGCTTAAACGTCTTAGCTCCGTCGAGGATAATATCTTGTCGACCTTTAACGAGCGAGTAGATCACAACGTACAACATAAACATGCCGGCCAGAAATAGGCCTGGCACTATGCCAGCGAGAAACAGTTTAGAGATAGACTCGTTAATCGTCACACCATAGACAATTAAGGTCAGCGAAGGCGGGATCATTAGCCCTAAGGTAGCCGCTCCAGCCAATGTACCGATAATCAAATGTCGAGGGTAGTTACGCTTTTCCAACTCAGGTATCGACATTTTCCCCACTGTGGTCAAGGTCGCCGCTGACGATCCGGATACGGCCGCAAAAATAGTACAACCGACGATATTGGTATGCAGTAGACCACCGGGTAAGCTAGACATCCAAGGCGACAGTCCTTTAAATAAATCTTGGGAGAGCTTAGTGCGAAAGAGAATTTCACCCATCCAAATAAACAGCGGTAAAGCGGTGAGAGACCAGCTCGTAGAAGACGCCCAAATAGCCGTGAGCATAGCATCACCAGAAGGGCGCGAGGTAAACAATTCTATGCCGACAATCGCCACGCCCATGAGAGCGAAGCCGACCCAGACGCCGGTACCTAATAACAAAAAAAGCACGAATAGGAAGATAGATATGAGTTCAATATGTTCCATTAGGATTCCTTATTGATCGACTGCGCTTTAAAAATCGGACTCATTGGATCATCAGGTTTAAACAGCAGTAAATAGAGACGTTCTAATAAAACCAAAGTCAGCACACTAGTGCCCATCACGGTCACCAACTGCGGAATCCAAAGCGCAGTAGCATCTTGACCTTGTGAGACATCGTGAAATTTGTAAGACCAAAAAATCATTTTTGAAGCGTAGAAACTAAAGAAAACACTCAAGCCAATGGCAATCAGATGACACCAGAGCTCGAGTGCGAACTGAAATTTTGTAGATAAGTTCAAAAACAATGAAACGCGAATATGGCTATTGCAGTGCATTGCATAGCTGAGCCCAAAAAAAGAGGCCCCCGCCATGCAATATCCCGCATAATTGGTTATACCTGGGGTGGTATAACCCACCAAACGACCTATCACTTGAGCAACGATTAACACAAGAATAGCGATTAAAAAAGCGGCCGCTAGATAGCCACAAAAAACAAATAATCGGTGTAAATACACTCTAGTTTTAAGCATTGCTCTAGCTTCCACTCTTACTTTTTATAATTGGATAATATGGCGGTGGCGCTGTCACCCGCAGCGGACTGCCATTCACTTGCCATTGTTTTACCAATGTCTTTCAAGTCAATTAGCAATTGGCCTGTCGCCGCTTGTGTTGTCATGCCATTGGCGGCTAGCTGACTAATATACCAATCAGATAATTGCTGAGCTTTTGCAGTACCCGCTTGCTCCGCTAACATAGCCATGCCTTTAACAATGCTTTGAGTACTTTTATCGAGTGAATTCCAAGCGTCTTTATTGACAAAAATATAGTTGCGTGGCAACCATGCATTTACATCGTAGAAATGGGTTAGCTGTTCCCAGACTTTCTTATCATAGCCTGTTGAACCTGAAGAGACCATTGACTCAACGACACCTGTTGCCAGTGCTTGGGACAATTCTGCCGCTTCAACTTGTACAGGCTGCATGCCCATCAATTCCGAAAGACGTGCGGTTGCTGCATTATAAGAGCGGAATTTAACCCCTTTAGTATCCGCTTTACTCGCCACTGGCTTCTTGAAATATAAACCCTGACCAGGCCAAGGTACGGCATACAGCAAGACCAAATTATCTTTGGACAAGACTTTTTCTAGTTCTGGGCGTGCCGCCTTCCAAAGTTTCACTGAGTCTTCAAACGAGTTGGCTAGAAAAGGCACTGAGTCAAAGCCATAAACTGCATTTTCATTAGCATGTGCCGACAGTAAGCGCTCACCAATTTGAGCTTGGCCTGTTTGAATAGCGCGCTTTATTTCTTTACCACCAAATAGAGAACCGCCACCGTGCACGACAATATCTAATTTACCTTCAGTCGCTACCTTCACAGCTTCCGCAAATAACTGAGCGTTTTGAGTATGATAGTTGGTGTTCGAATACGCCATCGGCATATCCCATTTCTCGGCATACGCTAGCCCAGAAACAAGACAACTAGTAACGGCGGTTGCCGCGATTAAATACTGCAGTTTACGATACATTTGATTTTCCTTTTCTTAGAATTATCTTTTAAACCAAGTATCAATATAAGATACTTTGAATTGCATAGCAATACTTTGTGTTACTATTGTTTAATGTCATAATAACCCTCTATTTACCCCCTAATTCTTAGAATTCTAACTATGACTCTAGCTAAAAAAGATGCACTTTATGTACAAAGCGTAGAAAAAGCGTTCACTGTTTTAGCCGTTTTTAATGCCCAAAAAACCGCGCTATCGTTATCCGATGTCACAAAATTAACCGGCTACAGTAAAAGCAGTGCCCAACGTTTTTGTTACACTTTGGAGAAACTGGGTTACCTTACACGCAGCTACAATAATAGTGATTACGAATTGACCGCCAAAACCACCGAAATCGGTGCCCGTTTTATAGAATCGAACACTTTAGTCAGACGTGCTAGACCTTACTTACACAATCTAAGTCTCAAAACCCAAGGCGCGACTACGCTATCTATCCTCGATGGCAATGAGGTCATATTTGTGACCCGCTTTATCGGCAAAGATGTTTTGGATACCACGGTGACCGTCGGCAGCAGATTACCTATTTATTGTACAGCCTCGGGCAGGGCTGCCGCTTCACTACTTGAAGAAACGGCACTAGATCAAGTGTTGGCCTGCCAGTCATGGGAAAAACGTACAAGCGAAACTGAAACTGATAGACAGAAGGTAAAGCAACATATCATTAACTGCCAACAACAGGGCTACGCCCTCGTCAAAGATCAATATGTGATGTCAGACTTATCCATAGCCGTGCCAATTTGGGACAACCAAAGTAACTTGTTGGGCGCAATCAACTTGGCGGTTACGACGGATAAATTTGACCAACAACAATTGATCGAACAGTTTTTACCGATAATTCAAAGTACAGCAAGAGCAATCAACAGCTAAATAGGCCAGCCTTGAGGAACCACTCTTTTCTCCAGAGCCATGCTAGCAACGAGCCTTAAAGCGATCTACCACTGCGTGCATCAGCTAGCCAGTGGACGGCATCGACCAAATCAAAAACAGGCAAATTAAAAGTGGTTCTCAAGACCTGTTTATAAGGTGATAAATTGGTACATTCTAGAAGCAAACAGCAAGGATTATGAATTAACAGCCGCCTCGCTGCCGCAACCACATCTTGTTCTGCCAGGGAAGAGTTTAGCGTTGTTAAGCCATTCTTAATTACTTTATGAAGCTCTTGTCCCGTTTCAATACCACTGATCAAAAGATGATCATCATAATGCCCGTTAAAATGCGCCGGCGAGAGCACACGACTATCGAAGGTTAGCACTGCTATCTTGCCATTGGGACCGAACGCTTGACGTATAAAAGGTAGCAAACATAATGAACTGGCTATAAAGGGTAGGCCTATATGATCTTGAACTCGCTCTTGTATCGGCGCCAAAAAACCACAGCTAGTAGTCATTACATTGACACCTTTTGCTTTTAAACTAAGTGCCGCCGCTATCACTTCTTGAACAATCTCCTCCTCGAGATCAGCGCAAACAACATTACTGACATTTGCCTTGGTCAGCTTAAATATCTCAGCACGATACCGATAACTAGCGAGATTTCCTATATCGCCTAACGGTCTTAAAAATAAAGTATTCAACATGATGATACCAATTTTTATCGTCTCATCTAGAGAAGATTCAACCATACACAGTGCTCCAAGAACTATTGTTCAAATAATAAAGTAGGTCCTCAAGCTTCGCAGTACAACGAGGACAATAAAACGCTTTCGTTATGAATTTCTCGGCGAGTTATCAACTACGCTAAGTTATAGGTTTCATCCACAGGTTCCAATATGTCTGTGTCAAAGTACCCAGCAAGAAAAGCACCATCAAGGGCACAGACTATTTACGCAATCCCAACCACAGTGCCTATAAGCCAAATAAATCCGCTAGATGTGGCTATGAAACTGTCTATATTCTCTTTAATATCAAAACCCATAGCTAATCTTTGGCTAAACATGGATCTTACTCACCTATGGTAAGTGTAGTAGCGACAAACTAATGGTTAGCCAATATAGCCACATAATTCACTATTTAGGCTGAATGATTGCGCACTCAATAGTGCCTCGGAACTGTTTGCAATAAGCCAATTCTTCGTCATTTAATTCCATTCCTAGTCCAGTGTTACAAACAATACATAATAATGCTTTGTCTTTCCCCTATGGCGATCCTTTAAACCTTCTCGATAGGATTTTTTCACAATTATGCACGTTTCACTCGTTAAATGACAAAAAAATTAAGCTCCAAAAAATCGGAAAAAACATAAGAAGCCGCCGATTTACTGAATATTTTTCGAAACAAAATCTCTATTTACAGATCCTTAAATTAGCCATAGAAAAAGACAGTTTCGCCAACAGCCAGTAATGCTGGCCATCTATGACATGATATAGTCTGACCAATAATCAGTCAGACTGAGCTTGATCACGCACTATGATTTGGTCCTTTGCAATTGACTAATAAGTAGACTTCGCCGTTTCATTATTTAGACAAACGATTTATCTGCAGCACTGCTATTTGGCCCAGTAGTCAGATATAATAGCTCTTTTCTTCTGCGGATAAGTGTAAACAATGAGTGATGAAATTAAGTACAAGAATAACCCTCTCAATGGGGTTAGTCTGAAAAAATTGCTGACGGAATTATCCGGCCACTATGGTTTTGATATATTGTTTGCCTACCTCAATATTAATTGTTTCAAAACCAATCCTAGTGTTGATTCCAGTGTGAAATTTCTTAAAAAGACAGATTGGGCGCGCGAGAAAGTGGAAGCTTTCTATATCTATCAGTTTAAAAGTTATCCAAGAGTCAGCTCTGCGCAGTTTAAATTACCGCCTAGAGATAGAATTATTGCCGATGATCAATTCGCTGGGGAACCCGCTGAATTATCTCTTGAAGACGCTGAAATATTGCGCGCAAAAGTGGCCGAAAAAGCGGCGGAGTACACTCGAGGAAAAAGTAAAAATAAAGGAAAAGGCGCTAATTACTCCCAGCGTAAAACGGGCACTTTTAACAAGCAACGAGATTTTTCAGAGCCGCAATCTACTCGCTCAGAAGGCATTAAAAGTCGTCAGCAGGACGACCCTTGGGCAAGTTGGAAAAAAGAACCTAAGTGATAGCAAGCGATTTAAGACAGACAGATTTTACAGTCATATTCACTGCGCAAAACTGACCCTATTACAAAAATCGCTGCACATCGTAAGCAGATCTGTCTACTTGAGAGGCTTTTTCAGCGATCAATTCACTGACCAAATTCGCCGTCATAGGCGCAGCAGTCAAACCAACGTGCTGATGACCAAATGCATAGACAATATTTTTTTGGGTCACCTTTTGTGCATTAACGGCGTAACTAATTACTGGGGCACTATCATACAAGGTGGGTCTAAAACCCAACCAACTAGTGCATTGACTGGTATTTAAGCCAGGTAGCATCTGCTGAGCCTGATCTTTCATTTGTTGAATGTAGACCTCTTTTGCAGGGGCTTGTAAGCCGGCAAACTCGACCAAACCTGCAAACCTCAGCCCCATATCCATAGGTGTAACAAAAAATTTATTATCTCCATCCATCACAGGCCTGCTGACATTAACTTGCGGGGCTGAGCAAGTAATATGGTAGCCGCGTTCGGTTTCTAAAGGTAACTTGACACCAGTTTGTGCTATCAGTTGCGCCGAGTGTGCCCCTGCAGCGACCACGGCTTTATCGTAGTTTAAGGTTTCATCCCCCAAGCTCAGCTGACAGTGACCCTGATCGGCATTAATAGCGGTGACGGCACCGCTCATAAACTCGCCACCTAAGCTTTTAAAATACTCGAAAAAGGCCAATACTAGTGCTTGAGGGTCAGTCACAAAAGCATGCTTTTTTATTAAGTGGCCATATTCAAAACGCGGCGATAAAGCGGGCTCTAATTGCTGTAAGTCCTGTTGATTTAGGTCTTCAATATCGTAACCTAAGTCGCGTCTAGCCTGCATATCAGCGGCGCTTTTTTTCAAGCCTTTGGCACTGCGATAGACATGTAAATAATCCGTCGTTTTGATGAGTTCACTGCAACCGGCCAGCGCTGCCAAAGGTAGATACAGATCGACAGAACCTGTGGTTAATTGATTGATCGCCGCCGCTCTGGCAGTCAGATCTTTATTAAAGCCCGCCTTAATGTAGTGATACAACCAAGGCAGCATAGTCATTAAATAACGCTTGTCGATTTTCAACGGACCATTGGCCTTAAGCAACCAACTCGGCGCTTGCCACACTGTACTTGCATTAGACAGTGGCATAAAAGAAGAGCGTGCTAACATGCCCGCGTTGCCAAAAGAACAGCCACTGCCAGGTGCTTCTTTATCGATTAAAGTGACCTGATGCCCATCTTGTTGCAATTTTAATGCACTCATTACTCCAATGATGCCCGCGCCAATAACTGTCACTCGCATTATTTTTCCTCAAGCTTAGCATAGTCAATGAAAACACAATATCATAACAGCATAACACTCGCCATTGGGATCCCTACCGTGAATATATTACTCAAATAAGGATCACTTTATCACTCTCTCTCGCTAATCCAAAAAGCTTTGTTCTGATTAAACAGCATATATTGCCGATAACCCAGTTCGCTATTCTAATAATTCTTGGAAAAGCTCAAACTACGTCAGTTAGTTAGTTAGTGCCTATCCAGAAGCGGTTGTTTTTTAAAAAACAGCCGCTTTGACTGATGTATATTTAAAATCACCTTTTGATAACACTCCTGAATACTCAGTATTGGCAAAATTGAGCAAAAACGATCCTAAACCACAGTCGATGAGCACAGGGATTCAGTAGCCGCTTAATCTGAAGCACCTTTTTAGATCTCTGTAGTTCCCTCGCTATTAAGAGGTGTTTTTTCGAGCCAGGCGAACCACGTTATCACTGAGTACTGCAGATCACACAAATGCTTTGAAACCATCATGGCCTTTCCAAGTTGATTTTCCTGCACCAAATGCTCGCTTTAACTCAGATATATTACCTTCAACACCCGCTCTAAAATGACGAAGGGCTTCAAATGTTTTTTTCTTTACACCCATAGCTTGCAGACTAATTCCAACAGGTTTATGAAACACAACCCTTTTAATACCCAATGCTCTGCCCTGAATGATATTCGCTTTAGAGGCATAGCCTCCATCAGCCACTGTTGCCTTAGGTCGCTGGTTAAAAATAGTCTGATGAGAAGTTAATACTGGCATAAATAACTCAGAGTCTGCAAGATTTCCTTCCTCTATCGACAAGTGAGTGATAAATCCGTGTGACTCACAGCTTAAATTAATCTTATGACACTATTGAACATCGCGTTAGCCTTTCACTATAATGTCAGTATGAGACTCAAATATACGGACAAGTTTTTCTGACGAATGCACTTTCTCTTGATTGATTACTCGACGTTCAGTCTGGTTTATAACCCTTAGTAATAGTGCTCTGTAATTCTCTACATCTGAAACCCACAGTGACTTTTTTT
>JAWUWK010000040.1:0-21586 GCA_034111875.1 Gammaproteobacteria bacterium | reverse complement strand
GTGCTTTTGAGCCCCGCCCAGCATAGGGGCGAGTGAGTTCCGACAGGTCGAGTCGATCAATAATCTCTGCGACGATACCTGCCAGATGGTCCTCAGTCAGCCAGTTCGAGACTGAGGGCGGCAACAGATAGTCAGTATCGCGATCAACCGTGACAAAACGATTCATTATAGTTATCCGGTCGTCGTAAGGAGTTTATGGGTATCTCACAAAGGCTTTGTTCGATGAAGCGATTAAGTCCGACAGACTCCTAGAGATTGACTTAAACGCCCTAAGTAGCATTTTCTTAGTCACCGTGCCCACTGGCTTATCACGAATGAAAAACAGAAGGCTATCGAATAGATGCTGATTGTCGGTCGCCCGCCTCTTAGTCCAGCTCATTGAATTAATTAACTTGATCCATGACTGCGATAGCAAAGGTGTAACAGGTTTAGGGGGAGCTTTGGGTATTAGCTGTCGCTTTTGGTCGACGCTAGGTCTTAGTGATATTCCTGCAAGCTGGTCTTTCGCCCACGCAGAGAATTCTTTGGAGAAACCCAATAGCTGTGCGAGTAGCTTTAAGATAACTTTAGGATTTACAGTCTTCTGAATAATTTTGATCAGACAAAGCTTCTGTGCAATTAATGCAAGAGCATCTGTGTAGGAGTCAGTTCGAAGGCTCCGCTTCACCTCAATCGGAAGATCGAGACAGAGCCTTCTTACTTCTGTCGGTATTGTGTACCTGAAATAGTAAGTTCTACCGCGAAGCAATAAGTATTGCTTTGGGTTGCATACCAGTTTCTGGACCATGTTTTCTCACCTCTAAAAAGAGATGTGGCGCATTGAAAACAAAAAGCTAAATTAGATGAGTTCGCCGGTAAGCCGGGTTCTGTCGTAGACAGTCATTCATCTGGATAATATGTCGCCATATACCTCAAGCGATCTACCCGGTTCCACCGCGGGCCGCGGCACATGGAACCCTATTTGATCTTGCTCCGAGTGGGGTTTACCTTGCCACAACATGTTGCCATGTGTGCGGTGCGCTCTTACCGCACCCTTTCACCCTTACCGATATCTATCCCTAAGCATAAATACAGGCGGTCTTCTCTCTGCTGCACTTGCCGTCGGCTCACGCCGCCCAGACGTTATCTGGCACCCTGCCCTTTGGAGCCCGGACTTTCCTCCCTTGCGTAAACGCAACAGCGACTGTCTAGCGAACTCGCGGCGAACTTTAGCAAAAGACTATCACTTTAGCTAGTCATTAATCTGGGTATTTTAGAAAATAGACATAAGCACTTCAACCAACACAAGAATATCAGTTAAACATACTAAATTTTAGCCAGCGTTATTTTGCTTTTGCGCCAACCCTTCTTGATAGAGTGCATTTTTCTTTTCTCCGGTAATTTGAGCGGTCAATGCGCAGGCTTGTTTTAACGGTAATTCTTTGGCTAACACCGCTAACACGCGCAAGGTTTCCGCAGAAATTTCTGTTATTTTTTTCGGTTCAGCACCCGATATAAGTAAAACAAACTCGCCTTTTTGCTGATTAGCATCACTCGTAACCCAGTCAATTAAATCGGCTAATTTTGCACCGTAAATAGTCTCAAAGGTTTTAGTTAGTTCACGCGCTATAACAACATATCTTTGTGAACCAAGTACTTCTAACATATCGGTCAAAGAATCGACAATTCTATGGGTGGACTCATAAAATATAATGGTGCGTGTATCATCAATGATATCCTTGAACCGCTGTTTTCTAGCCACTCTTTTAGCCGGTAAAAAACCCTCGAAAGTAAAATTATTAGAAGGCATTCCAGCGGCGCTCAAAGCGGTTATTACAGCGCAGCAGCCTGGCACAGGGACAACTTTGTATCCCGCCTCTCTTACAGCGCGCACTAGAATAAAGCCGGGATCGGAAATTAACGGAGTGCCAGCATCCGAAATTAAAGCTATATTATCACCTTGGGATAACTTATTAATGATTGTGCTAACTCTTTGTCTTTCGTTATGATCATGCACTGATATCATCGGCGTTTTAATGTTAAAGTGCGCCATTAATCGAGAACTGTGGCGAGTATCTTCCGCGGCGATCAGATCAACGGATTGCAATACCTCTATCGCGCGGTGAGTTATATCGCCGAGATTTCCTATCGGTGTGGCAACAACATATAACAATGCATCTGACATTTTATCAATCCTAATAGGGTTTACTTTTACATGACGAATTTTAAACGCTTGGCGATGATAGCGCTATTTGCCATTTTAGCAACCGCTTGCACAACACAACAACCTATTAAAAGCAGCGAGCCGAAAACGCCGGGGCCCGTGAATACCTCTGCTAGCATTAAGCAACTATTAGTCGAGGCTGAAACTGCCACCCCCTTAAAAGCAGCGCAATTAAAAGTTCAAGCAGCACGATTAATGTTGTTACAAGAAAAATTTACGGCTGTTACTCGTTTACTAGACACCATAGCGGTTCAAGCGCTACCTGATTCTTTACTGTTTAAAGCCTATCTCGTCAGAGCAAAAGCCTCGATTGGCCTAGCGGAGGGTAATTCAGCGCTGCTTTACTTAACTAAGTTAACAAATGATAGCGGTTTTAGTGATGCGCAACTTAATGATAAATACACTACCCTTGCCTCGGCCTACGGATTAACCAATCAGTTGAATAAAGAAGTAGTCGCTTTAATATCAGCCAGCGAATTCACTAATGACAGCTCTGAGCTCATTTCACTTAACGAAAATATATGGCAACTTTTCAAAACCTTAGATTTACAACAATTAAAAACAATCGGTACTAACGCAAATAATAGCTATACTCTGAGAGGCTGGCTAGTGTTAATAATAAAGTTTAAGGAGACCCCAAACAGCGAGAAGATAATTGCTAATCAGTGGTATAAAAGTTGGACTGCACACTCTGCAGTCAAATTTCCCCCGCAGGCCCTAGCAGGTTATCTGTCTAAAGAGCCACTTCAAAATACCAGCTATAATTATTCGCATGTAGTGGTCGCTTTGCCAGAGAGTGGCAAATATGCAAAAGGAGGCGCTGCTATCATACAAGGCATCAAGTTAGCAGCGATGAGCCCCGCTAATAACAATGTTCAAATCAGCTACATAGACAGCGCTCGTTATAACAGCGCAAGCGCTATTTTAGCGCGGGCACAGGAGCTCAATGCCGATGCGATCATTGGCCCTATCAATCGCGCTATTGTCTCACAACTTGCCCAAATGCCAGCATTACCTATACCAGTTCTAGCCTTGAACACCACAGCCATAGGCAATAGTAACTTATACCAATTTGGACTTTCCAACGAGGACGAAGTGAGAGATGCTGCACAGAGAGCCTTTAAAGATGGCAGACGAAACATCCTTGCACTTGTACCTGAAAACGATAGCGGTATATTAGCGGCTAACACTTTTACCAATGCTTTTAATTCTCTGGGCGGTCAAGTACTCTCTACTTCTTATTACGACACTGACAAAGGCAACGTCACTAATGCAGTGGCTCAAATGTTAAAGTTAAATCAATCGACTATTCGAGCACTACAAAAGAAAGTTAAGACAGCGTTTTTGCGCGACGCTATTCGCAGAATGACCCGCAAAGATGCCGATGGAATATTTTTATTCGCGAGTAAATCAGATGCCTATCAAATAGGCCCTAGCATATTGTATTTCTATGCAGATAACCTACCGCTCTATGCAACATCTCGAATCTTCAGTGGCAAAACTAATCCGGTAAAAGATCTTGACCTGAATGGAATGATGTTTGGTGATATACCTTGGCTACTCACTGAGGGTAACTATAAACGCAAAATGGCAGCTGTCACTGGCAAAACCCAGACACGCTTTGGTCGCCTTTATGCCTTTGGTATAGATGCACTCAACGTGGCACCCAACTTGTATAATTTAGCGGCTCAACCTGATTCATTTTATGACGGAGAAACAGGCAAACTAAAAGTCTCAGCCGATAATATGCTACAAAAGACTCTGAATTGGGCACAATTTGTCGACGGCTCACTAAAGATATTACCCGCTCAATAAATAATTTGTGAACAGCCAGCACTGTGCAATCTGTGGTTGTGGATACACTGACACGAGTGTCAATTATTGGTAGCTATAATGGATAAGGGAAAAACAGCAGAAAAAGCCGCACTTAAATGGCTAATAGGACATCATTTAAGTTTACTAGTTAGCAATTATAATTGCAGGTTCGGTGAAATAGATTTGATCATGCTGGATCAGGGAACTCTGGTTTTCGTTGAAGTGAGATTAAGATCATCGGCTAAATTTGGTGGTGCGGTCAGCTCTGTCAACGGCAAAAAACAGCAAAAAATCATCACCACTGCAAAGCATTTTCTTATGGAAAACAATAAATACAGCCAATATTATTGTCGTTTCGATGTCATTGCTTTTGAAAGTGGCACTGCACAGAGTTGTCCACTATGGTATAAAGATGCCTTCAGACTTTAGGAATATATCGATGGAACTTGAAGACCGGGTTATAAATCACTTTCACAATGCCATGGATATCAATGCACACACCATAGAGCAATACACACCCCTCATAGCGCATGCCAGCGAGACCTTGTTGCATTGCCTTGCATCAGATAAAAAAATATTATGTGTTGGCAACGGCGCGTCAGCGGCTATTGTGCAGCATTTCTGCACGCTACTGCTCAGCAGGTTTCGCACAGAGAGACCCGGCTTGCCTGCGATGTGCCTTGCCGCCGATGGCAGCACCATCACCGCGATTATTGAAGATATAAATTTCGGCGACATTTACTCTAAGCAAATTAGCGCCTTCGGCCAGGCCGGCGATGTATTGCTCTTAGCAACGCCCCACGGAAAATCAAGCAGCCTAGTTCAAGCTATCCAAGCCGCTCACGATAGGGATATGTTGGTTATTGTACTTAATGGTGGCGATGGTGGTGATGTCACGGCACTTTTGCGGCCAAATGAAGTCGAAATATGCATTCCATCTAGCGACAGTATTTTAATCTACAATACTCAACTATTAGTCTTACACTGCCTTTGTGATCTCATTGATTATCAACTATTCGGAGCCGAATAATGTATAAGTTAACAATACTACCTTTGATTGTATTTGCCATTTTAAGCACAGGCTGTGCCTCTTTAGCAGGAAAGGCGACGGACAAGCCTATTTTATCCAGCCCAGGCTTAAGAAGTGCAGGCACAGTTGTTGAGGACGAGATAATTGAAACTAAAATTTTATTCAATTTAACTAAAGGTTCAATGGCTCTAAGGCGCTCACATATCAATGTTATTAGCTTTAATCTGAATGTACTACTTATCGGCCAGGCACCTTCCCAAGAAGTAGCACTTGAAGCACAGAAGATTGCACAATCGACCCGCAAAGTTAACCGGGTCCACAATGAAATACAAATAGCAGGACCCACGTCTTTTATAACAAGAGCACAAGATACAGCATTAACAATAGAAGCCAAAAGTAAACTTCTACTCTCTTCTAACGCTAAAGGATTGAGGGTTAAAATCAATACAGAAGATGCCACTGTCTACTTAATGGGACTAGTAACGCGTAGCGAGGGCGAGGCCGCAGTAAATGAAATAAAAACTATCTCGGGTGTCAGAAAAATAGTCAAAGTATTTGAACATATAGATTAAATTATCGATAAAAAAGGGGCGGGATATCGGCTTTTTTAAACGTTATGAATCATATACATTTACAGCCTTATTGCGTTCAGTAATAAGGCGTTAAAAAAAACTTAAAGTCCTCATTATTAAGGTTCAAATGTATTTTTTTACTAGAAAGGTCGTTGCTTCGCGCGAAGATTTCACTAGTAGTGTAAATTGATATACTTTTTTGTTAATCAACCATCATTAGCCGTAATAGGCTATACATTACAGAGCCTATTTAACCACTTGCAACATCGGCCGCTTTGGTTTGTTAGGCTTTGGTGTTGGCGGTTCAGGATTGTCAAAAAATTCTATTCCAGGCTCCACACCAAAGCCCATACCCATACCGTTTTCTTTTGCATAAATAGCCACCACAGCGACCATTGGTACAAATACATTCATTGGTACCCCCCCAAAACGCGCATTAAAGCTGACAGCATCCTCTGCAAGCAGGAGGTCTTGCACGGCTGAAATGCTCACGTTTAGAACGATTTGACCATCAGAAACGAACTGCTGAGGGACCATTACCCCTTTAATGGTAGTGTCTACAACGATATGCGGCGTGCACTGATTATCAACCAACCATTCATACAGTGCGCGTAACAGATATGACCTACTAGGATTCACAATATTCACCTTGAAACATTAACGAATTAAAAAAAACTGTACAAAAAGCGCACAGAGCCCTCTTATCAAAGACACAACACTTATGAGTGTTTCATATAATTCTTATTTACTGGATAACAAAAAAAGGGATGTTCAACATCCCTTTTTCATTATAACTATAGTCTAGTTCAGGCTAGACCTTGTGAAAAAACGCTATTAATAACGAAGTTCACGCTCATATTCAGATAAAGCTTCTTGAAAAGCTTCTCTATCAAACAATCTTTGCATATATTCAAGCAAGTTTTCGCATTGATCTTCTGGAAGCTCAATACCTAGTGAGGGCAAGCGCCACAAGATAGGCGCGATACAGCAATCAACGAGAGTGAACTCTTCACTCATGAAAAACTCTTTCTCAGCAAAAATAGGCGAGATAGTGACTAAGCTATCACGCAACTGTTTGCGTGTAATTTCTAACTCTTCTGCTGTTAGCTTACCACTTAGAATCTGATCAACAAGTAAACACCAATCTTTTTGGATTCGATGCATATATAAACGACTTTCAGCGCGCGCCACTGGATAAACTGGCAATAGTGGAGGATGCGGGAAACGCTCATCCAAGTATTCCATCATCACATTCGACTCATACAGAACCAACTCGCGATCAACTAGCGTTGGCAATGTATTGTATGGGTTAAGTGACGCTAAGTCTTCAGGAACGCTATTTGCATCGCAATCATTTATTTCTACTGCAACACTTTTCTCCGCAAGCACGATACGCACACGGTGGCTGTAGTGATCTGACCCATCAGAATAAAAGGTCATGGAAGAACGTTTAGTCACAACTCCCATCAAAGTTCCCTCATTTATTATTGCTAAAAACAAAATACCCGCGATCTAATGATCACGAGTATTTAAAGTTGCACAGTATATCAGAATGCTGTGCTCAGTGGTTAATCCAATTAGTGGATATCGCGCCAATATTCTTTCTTCAAAGCATAGGCGAAGAAGAAAAAGATGAACAGAAAGATCAGGACGTTAGTCCCCATTGACTCAGACTGCTTCAAATGTGGCGCACCAATATAGGACATAAAGTTAACTAAGTCATAGATGGTTCTATCGAACTCTTTCGCAGTTTGCTCACCACTGCCTTCTTCAAGGCTGTAGCAACCGCCTATTTCTAGACCGGTTAAGGTATCAATCTTGGTTTCATTCTCCGCCAGCTCATGGGCAGAACAATGCAATAATTGCACACCTTGTAAATAACCCAAGATATTGGGCATGCCCACATCTTTATAGACTGAGTTATTTACACCCCAAGGACGAGCCTCGTCTTGGTAGAAGCTACGTAAATAGGTATACACCCAATCTGGCCCTTTTAACTTAGTTTCAAGGGTTAGGTCAGGTGGCGCGGCACCAAACCACTTAGCAGCATCCCCTTTGGGCATTGTATTGGTGATTTGCTCACCTACTTTTTGATCGCCAAAGATCAAATGCTCTTTCATCAGTTCCGGTGTCAAACCAATGTCTTCTGCGGTACGTACATAACGTTGGTACTTTAATGAATGACAAGCTAAACAGTTATTCACATAGGTTTGCATGCCTCTTTGGAGCGAGGGATGATTATCGTAATCAAGCTCAATTTTATCAAGATGAACATTTCCTCCAGCGGCGAGCACTAAAGAGGGGAACAAGATGATAAACAGCATTTGTATTAGTTTATTCATTAGCCTGTCACCCTCTTAGGTACTGGTTTAGTTTTTTCCATTCTCGTAAAGAAAGGCATACCAAAGAAGTATAAGAAATACAGGGCCGTACAAACTTGTGCCACTATTGTGCGCACAGGAGTAGATGAAACCACACCTAAATAGCCGAGCACACAGAAACAAACCGCAAAGACCACAAGACCAATTTTACTCGCCCAACCTTTGTATCGCATCGACCTAACAGGACTGCGATCTAACCAAGGCAGTACGAATAGAATAGCGATTGCCGCTCCCATCACTACAACCCCTGGGAATTGAGATGCCGCTATAGGGGGTATTGCCCGCAACATTGCATAGAAAGGCGTAAAGTACCATACTGGGGCTATATGTGGCGGTGTCTTCAACGGGTTTGCGGTTTCGTAGTTAGGTGCTTCTATAAAATACCCGCCCCCTTCAGGGAAGAAGAAAACGATCGCACAGAACACAAACAAAAAGACAACCACACCAACAATGTCTTTCACAGTATAATAAGGATGAAACGGAATACCGTCCAGCGGGACGCCATTTTCATCTACAGTATCTTTTATTTCGACGCCATCTGGGTTGTTTGACCCCACCTCATGAAGTGCAATAATATGCAAAACCACTAAGGCCAACAAAACGATCGGCAGTGCAATAACATGCAAAGCGAAGAAACGAGTGAGTGTCGCTCCGGAGATAAGATAGTCACCGCGAATCCACTGAGCTAAGTCAGGACCAATAAAAGGCACTGCCTCAAACAGCGATACGATAACTGCTGCACCCCAATATGACATCTGTCCCCAAGGCAATAAATAGCCCATGAACGCTTCAGCCATTAGCGCAACATAAATAACCATACCGAAAATCCAGACTAATTCACGTGGATTGCGATAAGAGCCATACAACATGCCGCGGAACATATGCATGTAAACGACAAAGAAAAATGCCGAGGCACCAGTCGAATGCATATAGCGAATCAACCAACCGTAATCGACATCTCGCATAATATATTCTACTGATGCAAAAGCCCCCTCATTAGTTGGGGTATAACTCATGGTGAGCCAGATACCGGTTAAAATTTGATTGACCAAGACCAGCATCGCCAACGAACCGAAAAAATACCAAAAGTTGAAGTTTTTCGGAGCGTAATATTTTGATAAGTGGTCTTCCCACATAGCCGTCGCTGGGAATCTATCATCAAACCAGCCCATCATGCCTGGCTTACCTTTATTTCTATAACCCGCCATTATGATTTCTCCTGAGGATTTAAGCCTATGATCAAAATATCTTTAGTTTCATAGTAATGGGCAGGGATTACGAGGTTTGTCGGCGCGGGAGAGCCAGAGAAGACACGCCCAGAAAGATCAAAACGCGAGCCGTGACAAGGGCAAAAGAAACCACCAGTCCATTGATCATCAAACGGCTGAGGACCGACTTCAGGCAGGTAGCTTGGAGAGCAACCTAAGTGAGTACAAATACCGACAATCACCGCAACATCTTCCCTGACTGCACGCGCCGCAGTGTTAGGCACGTAATCAGGTTGTTGTGGCACTTCAGAATTAGGATCAGACAGTCGCTCGCCAAGTGTAGACAAAGTCGCTAGGGATTCAGCACTGCGCTTAACCACCCAGACTGGCTTGCCACGCCATTCAACGATCATTTGCTGTCCATCTTCTAATTTGCTGATATCAGCTTTAGCAGGTGCTCCTGCGGCACGGGCCTTCGCACTTGGGTTCCAAGAACCCAAAAATGGCACAGCCACGCCAGCGGCTCCGACGGCGCCCATGGCAGAGGTTGCACCAATTAAAAGACGCCGCCGGCGGACGTTAACGCCGCTATCGGTCATCGTGGTATCACTCATCAAGATTTCTCCCTCTTTAAGTCTATGCGCTTATCTAAGTAAACGTCACACTACTGCACAAAATTTACTAAATTAAAACAGTATTTTAGTTACGGCAAATGTTAAAGAATATCCACGCTTTTATCAAGGTTAATTAAGAGTATAGCCTAGTAATAAATTCAAATACGCTCTAGGTGAATAGAATAGCTAATAGCCACACACATTCGCTTCTCAACAGACAAAAAAAAACGTCCGATACCTAAAAGGTAGCGAACGCTTATTTTCATCATAACCACTTGCTATAAGTGGTGACTGATTAACGCTTAGAGAACTGAGGACGTTTACGCGCTTTGCGCAGGCCTACCTTCTTACGTTCAACTTCACGTGCATCACGTGTTACGAAACCAGCTTTGCGCAATTCTGGGCGCAAAGTTTCATCGAACTCCATTAACGCACGCGTAATGCCGTGACGAATAGCGCCAGCTTGACCAAAACCGCCACCACCTTTGACTGTTACATAAACGTCAAATTTTTCTGCCGTAGAGGTAAGCTCTAATGGTTGGCGAACAATCATTCGTGCTGTTTCACGACCGAAGTAAACTTCGATTGCACGATCATTAATAGTAATTGTGCCTGTACCTGGACGCAAAAATACGCGAGCAGTAGACGTTTTACGACGACCTGTACCGTAATACTGAGTAGTTGACATAATCTACTTCCCCTCAACTTTCAATTCTTGTGGCTGCTGAGCCGCATGTGGATGTTCAGCGCCGGCGTATACTTTCAACTTAGTATACATAGCACGTCCTAGTGGACCTTTTGGAAGCATACCCTTAACCGCGAGCTCAATAACACGCTCTGGAAAGTTATTGATCATGATTTCAAAGTTAGCTTGCTTTAGACCACCTGGGTAGCCTGTGTGGCGGTAGTAAATTTTATCTTTACGCTTATTACCCGTGACATGTACCTTTTCAGCGTTTACAACAACAATGTAATCACCTGTATCTGCATGCGGGGTGTATTCTGGCTTATGCTTACCGCGTAAACGACGGGCAATTTCAGTAGCCATACGACCCAGAGTTTTACCCTCTGCGTCTATTACATACCAGTCGCGTTTTATCTCGGCTGGCTTAGCAACAAAAGTTTTCATCTTTGTGCGCCTTACTCTATTTAAACCTAGTTCACAGATCTTAAAAAATTGCCTGCTACCGGTTTAGCTTATAATTATTGGTTATTGGATCTTTGGAAAGCCCCAATAACATCGAACCCCTAGAACGAGGAGCGCGAATGATACACAAGACTTAGGAAGATAGCTAGTAGTCAACAGGTCTAATTAGATAGTTTTGTCGACCAATTATCAAATACATTATTTTCAGCTACTTTTAGGCTTTGTGCTCTTTAGCCAAATACTCGTGGGATTGCATTTCTAAAAGCCGGCTTTTGGTCCTCTCAATTTCGAAGGACAGATTACCATCGGTGTAAATTTCAAAAATAGGCACTTCGGCAGAGAGGATTAATTTCACCCCACTGTCGTAAAATTCATCGACAAGATTAATGAAACGGCGCGCCGCATCATCATTTTCTCGCCCCATTTGCGGCACATTTGATATGAGCACAGCATGGTAGATTTTAGCGATTTCTATATAGTCATTCTGCGATCTAGCACCTAGGCAAATATCGGGAAAGTCAAACCAGACCACATCCTCACAGCAACGTTTAGAGACAATTGAACGACCGTTAATTTCAACGGCTTCGCCGTCGACCACTTCATCTAAGTCAGGCGCTAAATTTTCGAAGCTTTGGTTAAGACTGCCGTCGGCGGCGGCATCTAAAGGGCAGTGATAAAGCTCTGCTTGCTCAAGCACTCTTAGCCGGTAGTCTACACCCCCGTCCACATTAACAATCTCGGTATGCTCTTCAAGCAGGGCTATTGCCGGTAAAAAGCGCGCCCTTTGCAAGCCGTTTAGGTACAAGCTCTCTGGGACTATATTTGAAGTGGCCACCAGAGAGACACCCTCTGCGAACAAACGCTCAAAAAGCCCACCCAAAATCATAGCATCTGTAATATCTGACACAAAAAATTCATCAAAACAAATGATGCAAGCTTCTGCGGCATATTTTTTTGCTATTGCATCTAATGGATTTTTTTGGCCTTCTAGTTGACGAAGATCGGTGTGTACACGCTGCATAAATCGATGAAAGTGGGTACGGGATTTACGTTCAAAAGGTAAACTATCAAAAAAGGTATCCATTAAATAGGTTTTACCGCGGCCTACCCCACCCCAAAAGTACAGGCCTTTTAGGGGCACATTGGCCGTTTTTTGGGGGAACATTTTCGCCAAAAAGCCGGTTTTTTGTGGATTTTGTTGAGCTTTCACTAAATCATCATACAAGCGCTGCAAATGTTTCACGGCAACTTCTTGGGAGGCATCGTAAGAGAAATCATCACGCTCTAAATCTTGCTGGTAACGCCGTAATGGAGATAATACTGAAGACATAAAAAGATTTATTTCCCTAAAATTAATACGCAATTGAGTCTATAACTAAAATGTCGTAGGTAACTATTGACACTGAGATTGTGTTTTTTTGTTGCAACAGCGGCACACTAGTATAAACGCCTCACTTAGACCTTACACCTAAGGCCTTCAACAACGGGTGATTATGCCTTGTGCATTTCTATATCACTGGGTCGATTGATGTTGGCTAAAGTTACACTTTCTTCGCTGCTAACTTTGAGTCTTATCACTTGGTGCATCGCGTACCACTTAACTACTGACCTCCCACCACCGATTAAGTAATCTTCTAAACTTTGCTTTAAACTAAGTGGTATAACCGCATGCAGAGGATGCGAGTACTCACCATCTTCTAAACACACTATAGAATCACAATGCTCTAAAGCGCACTCAATTAAGCGTTGAATCAAAGACGCTTTTAATAGCGGCGTGTCACAAGGCAAGACCAATAGAAGAGGCGCTGATGCTGACTCCATCGCCGCATGCACTCCCGCTAGAGGCCCTAAAGACCCAGCAATTCTATCGCAGACAACCGAATCTGCCAACACCATATAATCGCCAATATTACGGTTACAGCTAATCATAGTCTTTTCTACTAAAGGCTTTACGCGATCCACTGTCCATTGGATCATTTTTTTACCATCAAAAATTACTAGGCCTTTATCCAACCCCTGCATCCGACGGCCTTCACCACCGGCCAAGATAACCGCACTTATTGTCATAGCCTGTCCCCTATCAATCAAAGCAAAAGAGCTTTTCTCTATTGCTGCGCTTGTTAATTAGCTAGTTAGTAAAAGGCCTGAGGATGCTTATAATCTAGGCACACCGCAATTAACGGACTTAAATGTATATTGTCCGCCTACAAAGAAACGGTTAATCGCGAGATTCGCACGCCTCTGCGCTGGGCATTACCATTTCAACAAAATTACAGGGTCTATGTCGGACATCTAATTGCTCGCAGATTATTTTTTCCCAGGCTGTTCTGCAGGCATTAGGTGAGCCTGGCATACAAAAAATCAGAGTTTTATTAGCCACGCCGGCAACAGCTCTTGATTGGATAGTCGATGTGCCGACCTCTTGATAGGAGAGTTGCCGAAATAGCTCACCATAACCCTTTATCTCTTTATCAAACAAAGGCAACATGGCCTCAGGGGTGCTGTCTCTTGAGGTAAAGCCTGTACCACCGGTAATCAAGATAGCGTGCACTTGCTCATCTGCAATCCAAGTGGACACACAGGCCCGCAGTTTATAAATATCATCGACAACGATAGTTCGACGCGTCAAATTATGACCTGAGCCTTCTACACTTAATTGTAGAAGGTCCCCTGAAGAATCGTTTACTGTTGTACGGGTATCCGAAACAGTCAATATAGCTATGTTTATCGCCCTAAAGGCGACCTTTTTTTGACCAAGCCCCATGCTACTTCCCTTTTAAAAAACCAAAATAATAAACAGCACATACTGAGCCAAAACATA
Organism: Gammaproteobacteria bacterium; assembly: GCA_034111875.1. Lineage (GTDB taxonomy): Bacteria > Pseudomonadota > Gammaproteobacteria > Pseudomonadales > Balneatricaceae > Rs1. Next base: position 7,795 of record JAWUWK010000040.1, on the reverse strand, counting down.
GTCTAATACCAGCCAGAAATAGCTTTTGTGCCGACTAATTGATAGCGATCAAAGCCAATTAATCATTAGCTTTAATTGATAGACCCCTAAATAAAGCCTTACTAACGGCTGGAGCTCAGATCCGTTTTAGGCCGATAGAGTAATCCGCTGAAATACGATGCACCTCTTCGCCCTCTCAAGAACAACCATAAACGCGTAATACTGGCAATCCACTGTTCCACTTCGCTGGCAAAGCAAGTTTAGAAACTTATTTGGCTGCAAAGCTATGAAACTTGCCAAAATAACCTCTGTATTTACATTTAAATTATTGAGAGGCCCAAACCTGTAGAAACTAAAGTTTTATAAAGGTATAATTAAATCAATACAATACAATGAAAAAAAAACTCAAGTAAGATAATGTACTGAATATGAATATAGTGTAGAATTGAGCAGTGAAATTAAAACAGCTTAACCACAACATTTAAATAAATATTAAGGGAGCAGAAACATAATGGAACAGAGTGAGAAATTAAAACAGCACGTTATAGCAGGTTTAATCTTGGTTTCAGCTCCTTTTTCGGTATCAGCGATTGAACCCGCAGCGATTCCTATAGGTGAAATGCGTCTGTATCCTAGTCTAAGCTATATTACCGGCCACGATGATAATATTTTGGCAACTGAGACCGATAAAAAAAGTTCTTGGATAACCAGAATCAACCCTAACATAGCATTACAAGCTGAAACCGAAAACATGCAGGTGCGTATAAATTACGCCATTGAAAAAGGTATTCTTCACAGCAGCTCGCAGGATAACTATTTAGATCATAATTTGACGACAACAGCCAATATCATCGGCAATAGTCGCAATCGTATTGATTTAGAGGCTTCAATTATCAAAGGCCACGAAGCAAGAGGCGATGAAAACGGCGGGGCAACATCGATAACCAGCGCACCTCTAGAGTTTGATCTAAATTCAGCCAAAGGGACTTATACTTTTGGCGGTAAAGAGGCCAAGGGCAGGGTCTTATTTAACGCCGGCTATCAGGATAAAAAATTCACCAACTTCAGATCTATCACCGATACTAGAGATTACGACCAATCCGATCTAGGTATGGTTTTCAAATACAAAATTACCGCTAAAACGTCTGCCGTCGCCACGGTGACCAGAAGTAAAATTGATTATGATCAATCAAATAGAGACAGCACTAAACAGCGCTACTTACTCGGCGCCAGCTGGGAAGCTACGGCTAAAACCACTGGTTCTATTGACATTGGTTGGTCTGATAAAGATTTCAAAGACCCTAGTTTGAGCGACGTTGATGGGGGGACTTGGAATGCAGACATTACATGGAGTCCAAAAACCTACTCTACTATAAACTTTAGCACTGGCCAAGATTTTGGCGAATCGACCACAGCTGATGCTTACATAGACGCTACCAACTATGCTGTGAACTGGGATCATTACTGGAAAGACGACTTGAAATCTGTTGTGTCCTATACAACTAGCATAGATGATTTTGGTAATTCAGACCGTAAAGACACCACTAATACCTTTGTTTTAGGCCTGAACCATGAACTTAAAAGGTGGCTTAATTTTGGCGTTGGCTACACACATACAGATTCAGATTCTAACTTAGCCGGCAGCAGCTTTAAGAAAAACACATTGCTATTTACTGTACAAGCTTCTCTTTAATACGAAAAAAATGGCCTTAATATGATCAAAATACCCACCCTTTTAAAATCAATTTTAACGACTCTGTTTTTGTGCTTTTTTTTTATAGCGCCGCTTAATGCAGAAGTCTTCTCGGATTATCGATTGGGCACTGGCGATAAAATTAGTGTTAAGGTATTTGGTGAGGAAGAGCTAAGTTCTGAATTCACCTTAAGTGATGCAGGGACTATTTCCTACCCTTTTCTAGGCGAGATTACGGCGCTAGATATCACTATTGGCGAGCTCACTCGGTTGTTAATAAACCGCTTGTCTGATGGCTACTTAATTAACCCAAGTATTAATATCGAAGTGATAGCTTACCGCGAATTTTATATTAATGGTGAGGTTAAAACCCCAGGAGCCTACCCATATCAGCCTGGCCTGACACTACAAAAAGCGGTCGCACTTGCCGGTGGGTTTTCAGAGCGGGCCTCTAGCAGCAAAATATATGTACTGAGTGATGGTGAAGCCAAACGCAAAAAAATAAAAAATGGTCATAAAATTCTTCCCGGCGATGTAATCACGGTGGATGAGAGTTTTTTCTAACTTTATGCTAGATATACACTATCTGCTAATAGATATAGACCCTCAATATTACTCAAAAAACAGTTTCAAATAGTTGGATTTGTGCATGGACATCAGCAGTAAAGATAGTCATTTAATCGCATCAACAGAAGAAGTTATTGATTTAGGCCAATATTGGCGTGTCCTTATGCAACATAAATGGGGCATATTAGGTTTTTCTATTATCATAACGCTGCTAAGTAGTTTAGTGGTGTTTAACATTACGCCTATATATAAGGGCACCAGTACCTTATTAATTGAGTCACAACAAACCAATGTAGTGTCTATTCAAGAAGTGTATGGCATAGATGGCAGCAGTGAATATTTATTAACCCAGTTTGAAATCCTCAAATCGAGAAACTTAGCCAAAAAAGTCATTAACAAATTGGATTTAATCAACCACCCTGTATACCAGCCTAAAGTTGAAAGCGAGTCAGGCCCTTTGCAGCAGTACAGTCCTAAAGCCTTAATGTTAGAGTATTTTCCCGATATACTTCCCAGCCAAGTAAAAAGTGAAAGCGATTTAAATGCGGCGCGTATAGAGGACCTAATTAACAGCTACCTAAACAGCTTAAAAATTGAGCCTATTCGAAAAACTCAGTTAGTTAGAATTAGTTTTGAATCGCCTGACCCCAAGTTAGCAGCTAGAATTGCCAACGAAGTGGCTAATAGTTACATCGAGGATAATTTAGCAGCTAAACTAGAACTTACTGTCAAAGCGACCACTTGGTTAAACGAGCAATTAAAAGGTCAAAGGGTGGGACTAACGAACTCTGAAGAGCGTTTACAACAGTACCGTGAAAAAGAGAAAATTGTTGGCAAGGATGGTGGTTTGGGCATAGCTGAGCGAGAAATAGACTTAGTCTCTGAAAAATTAGTGGACGCCAGAAGAGAACTACTTGAACTGAGAAGCTTGTATGACCAAATCGAGAAACTCGGTCGCAAGAACGCCAATAACTTACAATTAATCCCGTTAATTTTAAGCCATAATTTAGTGCAAAATTTAAAAGACGCGGTCGCTCAGGTAGAGCTGCGCCGCTCAGAAGTGGCCGGCCGCTATGGCAAAAAGCACCCTAAAATGAGGGCGATCAACGCAGAACGTGCTAGAGCCTATAGCAATCTCAATGCACAGATCATCTCCATCGCCAGCGGCTTAGTCAATAAATATAAGGTGGCTTTAGAAGCGGTCAGCTCCCTAGAAAACAGTTTAGTCAACACCAAAAGTGATATGCAGAGCTTAAGCGCAAAAGAATATAAATTGAGAGAGCTTCAGCAAGACGTCGACACTAAGCGCGCATTGTTTGATCAATTTTACACCCGCTTTAGTGAGACCTCTGCCACGGGCGATTTAAAAACCGCTAACGCGCGTATCACCGATAGAGCCACGCCAACGCTAAAGCCGGTAAAACCCAACAAGAAGCTTATTGTGGCATTGGCCTTTGTGGTCAGTTTCATGTTCGCGGTGATGGTCGCTTTTTTACTCAAAGCATTGGACAACACTATTAACACCAGCCTAGATGTAGAAACTAAACTCGGTGAATTGATGTTGGGACTACTGCCTATGCTGCCCGCTAAAAAGCGCCAAGCTAACTCGAGTTATCGACAATATGTAGAAGAGCCCCATTCAGGTTATTCTGAGTCATTACGCACGATAAGAACGGGGATCATACTCTCCTCCTTAGACGCACCATATAAAATTATTAGCGTTACTTCCACTGTCCCAAGCGAGGGAAAAACCTCCACTTCTTTAGGCATGGCATACACCTTATCTCAAGTCGGCAGTGTGCTTCTCATTGATGCGGATATGCGCCGCCCTTCAGTGCATAGCGCGTTAGATTTAGATACCCATCGATTTGGACTGTCTAACTTAGTGGCACGTACCAACAGCATGGAAGAGTGTATTTTTAATTACCAAGAAGGTGGTTTTGATGTACTACCGTGTGGCACCATACCGCCTAACCCTTCTGAATTACTCTCCTCACAGCGCTTTAAGGATCTGCTCACTGGTTTAAGTAAAATATACGATAAAATCATCATTGACACTGCACCATGTCAAGCAGTGAGTGATGCCTTAGTGCTAGCGCCCCTAGTAGATGCTTACGTGTATGTGGTTAAAGCAGATTCGACCCACACCCAACACGCAAAGAATGGTTTAAAACGTATTCGCCAAGTGAACGGCAACATCGCTGGGGTTGTATTGAATCAAGTAAATGTTAAGAAAGCCGAGCGATACTACGGCGAGGATCACAGCGGTTATTACGATAGCTATGGGTATAGCTACTCAGGCGTAAAAACATGATAGACCTGCATTGTCATCTGCTTCCCAGTGTAGATGAAGGGGCCGTCGCCGAGCTAGATACCCTTAAATTACTTAAAATAGCAATAGACGATGGCATCAGCCATATGGTGCTAACACCCCATGTACATCCTGGGCGCTATGAAAACACTCTGGCTAGCTTGCGAGTACCTTTTCAAAAGTTACAAGCTAAAGTGAATGATTTAAAGCTACCTATAAGTCTAAGCATCGCCGGCGAAGTCAGACTGTGCTCTGAGGTTCTGAGTCTTTACGCCAGCCACAATTTACCTTTTTTGGGCCGTTGGCATAATAAAGACGTGATTTTATTAGAGCTGCCGCATGAAGGCATCCCTGCCGGCAGTGAAAAACTCATAGACTGGCTAATGGATAGAGACATCATTCCAATGATCGCGCACCCTGAGCGCAACAAAGCGATAATGCAGAATATTAAAAAAGCCGCGCCTTTCTTTGAACGTGGCTGCCTGTTCCAATTAACCGCCATGTCAGTCACCGGTAAATTTGGTGAACAAGCTCATCGCATTGCACAGCAATTTATCAGTAATGACTGGGCCTCTGTGATTGCCAGTGACGCCCATAACACACAACACCGCCCACCCATATTATCCGAGGCTTTTGAGTATGTTAGCCAACATTATTCACCCCAACTCGCGCAACGCCTAATGATAGACACACCACTAAGTATTATCGAACCAGATGCAAAAAGTCTTTAAGCTGGGCCTATTTGCCTGTCTACTTTCTATACTAAGCTATCTTATTTACATGGCGGCAATCATTGCACTGGCTGATATAAGCCACTACCCTGTTAAAAATATAATAGCCAAAAAATCTGGAAGCCTTGGCGAGAAAGCTGCTCAAACAGCCCAGCAGAAAATATCAACATCGATAAAACTTAGACCTGGCAATGCTGAATATCGAGAATACTTAGGCCGTATTTACTATTTACGTGCATTGAACAATCAAGCCGACCCGACTAAGTACCGTCAGTACTTAGACCTCGCTTATCAAGAACACCACAGAGCAACCCAACTTCGCCCACAATGGCCTTATAGCTGGGCGAATATGGCACTGATAAAATCAAGATTACAGCAGTATGATGTAGTCTTTTTATACTCTGTACAACAAGCCATTGAATACGGTCCTTGGGAAATAAGCAGTAATCAAGGGCTAGTACAAGCTATATTTTCTGGATGGGATCATATGTCGACCCAGATTCAGCAACGAGGCATAAACGCTCTAGAAAGGATCTATCAGCAAGATAGACAGGCTGCTCGAACGCTACTCAAGCATTATCAGTTAAGCCTAGAAGTCTGCCCTAAAATCAGCAACGATAAATTGAGAGCGGATAAAGTGTGCCATACTTAATGACGGGTTCGACGGCAATTTTAACTTAACCTAAACGCTCTTGCTGGTGGTCAACCAATCTTTGAAATCAATCTACCACCGAGCGCTCATAGAAACTGCGCACCACCGAGAAAACCCAAAATAATAACCCACCACAGGGTATTGATTATTTGATTTTTAAATATTTCATCTGCGCACTCTGTGGTTCACTATCTTTTAAAACCTATCTATCACCAAGGTAACAAAGAGATTTCGCTGCACCGAGAAAAAATAAAAAAAGTATTACCCTGCTTATCTACAACCTGATTCAGGTTAAAATCTTTTCTGTGCGTAAATCGGTCTTTAGTGTTTTTCTTCGGCCCTGCCATAGCGATCTTCAAATCTAACAATATCGTCTTCACCTAGATAAGAACCTGACTGTACTTCTATCAACTCTAGTGGAATAAGCCCAGGGTTTTCTAAAGCATGCAACTGACCAATTGGGATATAAGTAGATTCATTTTCAGACACTAAATAAGTCTTATCGCCATTTGTAACTTTCGCAGTGCCTGATACGACTATCCAATGCTCGGCTCTGTGGTGATGCATCTGTACTGAGAGTTTTGCTCCAGGGGCGACACTAATGTGCTTGACTTGAAACCTTTCACCGTTATCAATGGCATCATATTTACCCCAAGGTCGATAGACTTCACGGTGAATAACCGCTTCACTGCGTCCTTGTGCTTTTAGCTGATTCACAATCGATTTAACTTCTTCGGCTTTATCTTTATGAGCAACTAAGACAGCATCTTTAGTATTGACAATGACTAGGTCTTCAACGCCCACAGTGGCGATTAACTTATCATCACTAATCACCAGTGAGTTCTTAGTATCGAGGGCTTTAATATCGCCTTTAAAGACATTACCCGCGCTGTCTTTGGTCGCTACTTGCCACAGTGCCGCAAAGCCGCCGATATCATTCCAACCTGCATTTAAAGGGACCACAACCACATCGCCTTTCGCCTGTTTGCATAACGGCTCCATTACCGCATAATCTATAGACTCATTCGCACAAGCGGTAAACGCCTCAACATCAACCCTGACAAAATCACTATCCACTTGCTGACCTAGCATCGCTTTTTCACAAGCCGCATATATATCCGGCCTAAACTCTTTTAATACTTCTAAATAGCGACTCGCTTTAAACATAAACATGCCACTGTTCCAATAATGTTCTCCACCGTCTACATATGCTTGTGCCGTGGTTAAATTTGGTTTCTCAACGAATTCACTGACGCAATAAGCGGCTAACGCGTGACTTTGCTCACTGGCATCGTTTAATAGCGCACCTCTTCTAACATAGCCATAACCAGTTACAGGCCCAGTCGCCACAATTCCAAAGGTGACCATTTTGCCGTCATCAGCCAGCGCATGGGCCCGCACAATCGCCCCATGGAAAGCGCTGACATCATCAATCACATGATCCGCCGCCAAGACTAATATAACCGGATCATTATCTGTTGATCTTAGCCCTCCCTGCGTGATCTTAGCGCCCTCTGTAGTAAAAAAATCTGTTGCCTTTAAAGCCGCCAACGCAATCGCTGGTGCGGTATTTCGCCCAACAGGCTCTAAAAATATACCGCTGTGGCGAACACCTAATTGACGTATCTGTTCTGCGGCAATAAAACGATGCTCTTCAATACAAATCAACATGGTCGGCGAATGGGCTAATCCTTCTAAGCGAGCAAGGGTCGCCTGTAACATAGTGTGCTCAGCATTTAGGCTTAAAAACTGTTTGGGGTAATGAGTACGGGATAAAGGCCAGAGACGGGTTCCTGAGCCGCCGGCCATTATGATAGGTAAAAACACGGTAAAATCCTTTTAGTTGCGTTATAAATTTGGGG
>JAWUWK010000039.1:0-20154 GCA_034111875.1 Gammaproteobacteria bacterium | reverse complement strand
GTAACTTTGATGCGATAAGAGCGATTATGTTAGGCGTCATTTTAGTTACTTTACTTGCCTTATATCGACGTCGAGACGCTCTCTCTTGAGCTTGTTTATAGCGATAGCCTCTTGCGCCTGTATTACGTATCAGTTCTCGGTTAACAGTGGATTGACTAACCCCTATAGACTTTGCAATTTCCCGCTGCGAATAACCTCTTTTTTTAGCACATATATCTGGCATCGTTGCTCATAAGTCAGCTGTTGGTAATGTCTCATTATCGTTACATCTCTTGCCGGAGAAAAAGATAGAAGCTTACCTCCAGCTGGCTTCTCTTTCTACGGGATTAGATGATGCACTTCAGATTTGAATACAGGGAGTTTAAAAGTTGCTTGTACGGGTGAGACTATCTTACAAAAAAAGACTCATTTTGATTCTTTTTCGCGGGGTGTAAAGCAGTAGTTAACGATAAACTTAAGGTTAAAAACCGCAAAATAATTTAGCAAGCTTAAGCTCGCTAAACCATAATGCCAGTTACAGTGGGGTGACTTGATCCGCTTGTGGGCCTCTTTGGCCAGCTATCTCTATAAAAGTAACAGCCTGACCTTCTGTTAACGTTTTGCGACCTTCGCCTACAATCGACCCAAAATGCACAAATAAGTCTGCGCCTTGTTGACGTGAAATGAAGCTGTAGCCTTTATCATCATTGAACCACTTTACGGTTCCTTTGAGTATATCTGACGCCTTAATCCTCTCTATTTGAGTAAGCCTCGGCAGTCGAGTGTAACACTTGTTGTCTAAATCGACGAGTTTGAGCTGGGCTTGGCTAACTTAGCTAAGTATTCGTGCTCGAAATTTTTTACCTTTAATCCGTCCGCTTTGAATTTGATTGAGTGCCGCTTTAGCATAAGAATTTAAAATGGCGACGTAGGCCACGTTTTGCATAACATCAATTTTTCCGATCTGTTCACGCTGTAATTTATCATCTTTGGTCAATGCGCCCAGTAAGTCCCCGGCACGCAGTTTCTGTTTGCGCCCCCCTAAGATGCAGAGTGTCTTGTAACTGGCAAACAAAGGCGACTTACCTTGAGGGTCTCTACTGAGAATAGGCTCAACCGGTGTCTCTTGTAATTCTAATATGCGCTCCCAGCGGTGAGTCTCTTGATTTGAGCATAAAGTTATAGCGGTGCCTGACAGTCCCGCTCTAGCTGTGCGGCCAATACGGTGAGTATAAGTTGCCGGGTCTGTGGGCACATCATAATTAATCACACCGGGGACTGCTTCAATATCTAAGCCTCTGGCCGCGACATCCGTCGCAATCAGAATCGTGGCACTGTTATGGGAAAATTGAACCAGTATATCTTCGCGCTCGTTTTGTTCTAAATCGCCGTGAAGGGTGAGTGCAGCATGGCCCATATTCCGTAAATAGATACGTAGTTGATGGCATACTTTTTTAGTATTACAGAATATAATGCAAGATTTGAATTGCTTTTGAATCAGTAGGTTATGGGTTGTTTGATCACGGTTCTCAGTCGTGCAGAGGCATAATTTTTGCTTAAGATTTTCGGCGGTTTGCTGTGGCTCTACTTCAACGAAGAGCGGGTCATCGGTAATCGCGTTGGCGAGTTCTCGGGCCTGCTGATTAAAGGTTGCGGAAAATAATAAAGTTTGATGTTTATCCGGAAAGTGTCCAACGATGTCAGCAATCTGCGGAGAAAATCCCATGTCTAACATGCGATCTGCCTCATCTAAAACGACAATTTGCATGGCGCTTAAATCTAAACGTTCACCTTCAAGATGATCAATTAAGCGCCCAGGTGTGCCAACAATAATGTGCACTCCTTGCTTTAGACTTTCGCGTTGCGGATGTTTCGCTGTACCGCCGCATAAAGTGAGTACCCGTAAATTGGCTTTTGAGCGACCAAAGTTGCGCATCGCTGTGGTAATTTGATTACACAACTCTCGAGTAGGCGCAATAATCAGCGCCTGTGGAGACTGTAAGTCTAAATTAATTTTTTCAATAATCGCAATCCCAAAGGCAGCGGTCTTTCCACTACCCGTTTCAGCTTTCGCCTGCAAGTCTCTACCGGCTAGCGCTGCCGGTAAAGCATGAGCTTGAACGGGTGTTGGGTTTACATAACCCAAATGTGCTAAATCTGCGAGTGTTACTGCAGATAGGGTAAGATCGGAAAAACTCTGTATGGTCATCTTGCTACCGTGAATTAAAAGAGAGTGAATTATGATGGCGCATTTTAACAGATGTTGTACCATCATATGGATAATTCCACTGATAAAATTCACTTTGTAATATCTGGGCATCTAGCGATATTCGTGACTTTAAAGTGGAAATAGAATGTATGTTACTAGATTGGGTCGTTAGGCGCGAAAAGCTGTGCAATATATTGCTGTGCAAAGAAAATCACAAAAAATGGTGGTCACCTTGTTGGCGATGAGACATTTTTCTAGTTTTCTAGTGCATCAATAGCTTGTATGTAATGCTGCTGGGAAGTCACTGATTGACGATGTTGTGAGAAGGTAGGTTGAACGTGATAAACTTAATTGGCAGTAGATCGCCGAAAATTTGTCTCTATTTAGACAATAAACCGAAGTTTGATAATCGAAATGGGCAATGCAGCTTAAGTGTACCTAAATTAATCACTCACAATGGCAATCACTGGCGAAAAATATTCACTATTTATGCCAAACTCTGCTGTTTGGCCGTTGAGCCCAATGCTTGGAAGCTCTATAGAGACCAAATATTATTGCAAAGTGACGAGCAAATTAACTTCAGCGATCAGCTGAACCTTGAAGCTAAACTACATGTTTTTTCAGGCAAAAGTTGTTGGAAGCGCTTTAACGTGTCGACCAAAGCTTTACAAAAAATGTCCGTATTTGATGATAATAAAGTGTTTTATTGCGTTGATGAAGTGCACGGCTTGCTACTTTATACGCCGTATTTTGATTATCGACAGTTCCCAAATACTTTGATTGAGCAAGTGAGACAACTGCTGATTAAGCATAAGGTTTCAGGGTTAGTTGCACATAGCGAAAAAACCACAAGCGGCTCATAAAAAGAGTCGCTGGTGGTCTGTTTTAGGCTCTATTAGTTAGCTAGAGAAGCCTTCATCGCTAAACGGCTGCGGTGTAGCACAGGTTCTGTATAGCCACTAGGTTGAGCACAGCCTTCAAACACGAGTTCGCATGCTGCTTGAAACGCAATACTGCCATTGAAGTCATTCGACATAGCGCGATAATCAGGGTCTGCTGCGTTTTGCTGATCCACCACTTTAGCCATTTTTTGTAATGTTTCTAATACTTGCTGTTTAGAACAGATATTGTGATGTAGCCAATTTGTCATATGCTGAGATGAAATTCGCAACGTTGCTCTGTCTTCCATTAAACCAACATTGTTGATATCAGGCACTTTCGAGCACCCTATACCCGCATCTACCCAACGCACAACATAACCTAGCAAACTTTGACAATTGTTATCCAATTCTTGTTGAATTTCTTCAGCATTCCAATTTGGATTTGCTGCAACAGGGATATTTAAAATATCATCGACACTGGCCCTTTCACGTGATTTTATACTTGCTTGTTCGACAAACACATCTACTTGATGATAGTGAATAGCATGCAGTGTTGCCGCGGTTGGAGATGGTACCCAAGCGGTGTTGGCACCGGAGCGAGGATGACCGATTTTAGCTTGCATCATATTTGCCATCTGGTCTGGGATAGCCCACATACCTTTACCAATCTGTGCTTTACCTGATAAGCCGCAAAGTAAACCGGTATCGACATTATTGTCTTCATAGGCGGCAATCCAAGCCTGAGCTTTCATGTCGTTTTTACGAATCATAGGCCCCGCTTCCATCGAGGTATGTATTTCATCACCTGTTCGATCGAGGAATCCTGTATTGATGAAGGCAACACGTTCTTTTGCAGCGCGAATACATTCTTTTAAATTCACTGTAGTACGACGTTCTTCGTCCATGATACCCATTTTAATGGTATATCTTGGGAGTGAAAGTATGTCTTCAACCCGACCGAAAAGCTCATTGGCAAAAGCCACTTCTTCAGGGCCATGCATTTTTGGTTTTACAATGTACATTGAACCTTGCGTGGAGTTTTGGTACTTAGCTGAAGCGTTCAAATCATGGACTGAAATGAGTGAGGTGAAAATGGCATCCATCATACCTTCGGGCACTTCTTGACCGTTTTGGTTGAGGATTGCCGAGTTAGTCATTAAATGACCCACGTTGCGTACAAACAACAAACTGCGACCTTTGATACTGATACTTTGATCATTTAGGCCGGTGTAAGTGCGATCTGGATTCATTGAACGGGTAAAAGTTTTACCGTTTTTAGTTATTTTCTCAGTTAGATCTCCTTTCATCAAGCCCAACCAGTTACGATAAATAACCACTTTATCGGGACCATCGACAGCCGCGACTGAATCCTCACAGTCCATAATCGTAGACAGTGCTGATTCCATTAAAATATCTTTAATTCCGGCGCTATCAGATTTGCCAATGATATGACTAGCATCGATTTGAATCTCAAAATGCATACCATTGTTGCTGCAAAGAATGCAGTCAGGGGCATCTGCCTTGCCATTATAACCTATCAGCTGCTGTGGATTAGCTAAACTAGATTTACCATTTTTTAACTCTACCTGCAATTGTCTATCCACAATACGGTAGTTAAACGCATCTTTGTGGCTGCCGTGTGCAAGGGGGATTGCCTGATCTAAGAAATCACGGGCATAGGCAATAGTTTTAGCGCCTCTAAGTGGGTTATATTCACTGGTGGCTCCTGAACCGTCATTGTCATCGATGACATCAGAGCCATAGAGCGCATCATACAAGCTTCCCCAGCGTGCGTTAACGGCATTTAGAGCAAAGCGAGCATTCATCACAGGCACCACTAATTGCGGGCCTGCGGAAATCGCCATTTCAGGGTCAACGTTGGCAGAGGTTATACTAAAGTTTGGCCCCTCGGTTTGTAGATAGCCTATTTGCTGTAAAAATGCTTTGTATTTTGCAAAATCAAAACCGCTCTCGCGGTTAGCTACATGCCATTGATCTATTTGAGCTTGTAGTTGTTCGCGTTTTTCAAGTAATTCGGCGTTGATAGGCATTAAGTCAGTTATAAGCAGTTCAAGTTCTGTCCAGAACTTATTGACATCAATACCTGTGCCTGGAATAGCCTCGGTATTCACAAAGTCATACAGTTCATTCGATACTTGTAAATTTCCTACCTTAGTGTGTTGACTCATATTGATACCTAAAAGTTAATGTGAAATGGGCGAACGCAGTATTTTATAAATGGATAATATCAAAAATGAAAATAATTTCCATTTTTAATATCTTAGACTTTTAATATAAGCTCATGCGGTTAAAACTTATGAGTGTCGTGGCTCCTAAGTAACCCCGCTAAGCGCTGTATTTTCCGATGGATTACCGGGGCATCCTCAATGACTTAGCTAGGATGCAAATGCACATCGAGTTGGGGAAAGGCGATAGAAATATTATGATCTTTAAATACTTGATTAACAACTTGATTTATTTCGTGAATAGCTAAGTTTCTATCGGCTAATGAAGAGACAAAGAAACGTAATTCGAAGTCTAATGTACTGTTGCCAAAAGTGGTGAAAAAGACTTCAGGTTCTGGTTCTTTAAGGACCCGTAAATTGCTAAGAGCCGCCTCTTCAATGAGTTTGTGGACCAAGTAAGTGTCCGATCCATAAGCTACACCAATATTAATAATTACTCGGGTTATCGCATCCGACAGTGACCAGTTAATTAACTGATCAGTTACAAAGGTTTTGTTGGGAATAATCACTTCTTTTCTATCCCAATCAGCAATTGTTGTCGCGCGGATTTTTATTTTAGTCACTTTGCCTGTAACACCACCTATAGTGACAGTATCGCCAATGCGTACCGGTTTCTCGAATAGAATGATAATGCCCGAGACAAAGTTGGCGACAATTTCTTGTAAGCCAAAGCCTAAGCCAACCCCCATCGCGGCGACTAGCCATTGTAACTTGGCCCATTCAACACCTATTTGATTGGCTCCAGCCAGTACGCTGACAATAATCAACAAGTATCTAGTGATAGAAGTAATCGCGTAACAAGTGCCTGGTGATAAATTAATATGGCGTAAAATCAGAAGTTCTAATAAGCCCGGTAAGTTATAGGCGGCTAGAATGGTAATACCAATTACAAAGAGACTAGTGATAATGCTACCCAGACTAATTTGTTCAGATATCACCCCACTGGCGGTGGTGATATCATTACTCCAAAGTACCACTTTATCGAGTACATCAAGTGAAGGTAAAAAGTTTTTAACCAGTAAGTACATAGCAAGAAGAAGTAAACCTAAGCAGAGCGCTTTTAGCAATACGGCCGCTTGTTCTGACACTGATTTCAACCCTAAATAATTTTCTTCAAGTAGCGTAATCTCTTCGTTCTTCTCCCTGGCAGCTAATATTTCGCTGCGTCTCAATCTTGCCTTAGCAAAGGTCATTCTTCGCTCGGCAATCAGTAGCCAGCGCACACCCAAACGATAGATGGTAAAAACACTCGCTAAAATTAGACTAACAGCCAACAGAATCGACATAATAGTAGAGACAGTAAATAGGTAACCAAAGATCCCAGCGATTACCAGTAGCACATGGATAATCACTAAAGAGACTAGCCATAATTTAGATTGTTGCCACCAACTGATACTTTTTTGAGCGGGGTTAACATGGGGTGATACCTTCCACAGAGCGGCCCAAAAACTGCCGGCTAAAATAGCGAGAAGAATCAAGAGTAATCTGCCCAATCCGGCATGCAATTCTAATGAGGGGATATTACCTATGTAGATTAATACCCAAGTAATAGGAGCGCCTAAGGTATAGAGCCACAGAAGTAATTGCTTAAGCTTGACACAAAAATCTTCCGGTATATCTAAGTGACTTATAAAGAGGCCATAAGGACGTTTCAGCCAATAAATTATGCTAGTGTAGATCCACAGGGATAAACAAAGTAAATCATTGATTTTATTGGTATGTTGGGCGTCGATAGTGATTAGGTTATTCAGCGTTAAATAGAGTAACAGCGGGACAGGTAAACAAATAATGGGTGCCATGAAAACTAACTTTAGAGTGCGGCTAAAGCGATCTTGTACTACATTACCTATCTGACGAGACCAAATTTTTTCATGCTGTTGATGATATCTCAAGGCAAAAATAGCTAATGCTGTGACAACGATGTAGATGATTAACCAACGCAACCATTGGCTAATAGGGTTTACTTCTATCCTCTGAAAATGTTCAATGGCAGAATTGAGCTGTGAAAAGCTGCTGGTATTAATTTGACTGGGCCAATCAAAAGTGACACTAGGGACGCTCGGTAACCAAAGCAGGTATTCGGTTAGCAGTTTTTGGCCTTGCTTATGCTGTTGTTCAATTTGTGATTCTAAGTTGAGCACTTTGGACAATTCATCAAGCTGTCTGTTATAGGCATTATGTAAGTTATTGATCAGACCAACACTGGTCGTTTCTAAGCTTTGTAAATCCTCTAGGGAATCTTTTTCCCAAGCCGTTGTATCAGGTCTGTTGATCGCCATGTTTAGTGTTAGCTGATCTAGTTCGATGTTGCGCAGACGAATTTTTGATATTGCTTGAGGGGTGTTGCTGGCTAAAGTGGGGGTAGAGAAGCGTTGACTGAAATTGCGTAATTCTACGCCAAAGCTGTTTTCGCTTAATTGCAACTGCTGTTGAATGACATTATAACTTTGCTTTATCAGTTTGTATTGTTGCTCTAAGATTCTTAATTTAGTAACAGTAGAGGCGATGCTGGAAACACTGTTGCGTAGTTGTTCGCTTAAATTGCTGTTTTGGCTAACTAACTGAGTGATTTTTGCCGGATTATTTTTGTTTTTGACCGCTGGTGCTACTTCTTCTAAAAGTTTGTCTGTTGCGTTTTGTCTCAGTTGCTGAACTTTATCTTGAGTCAGGCGAATACTCGAACCTAACGTGTTTAGCTCAACATCAGTCCAATTTAATCTTAATCTGTCGTATTCATTCAGTAGTGGAATGACCAGTAATTCTAAATTGATAGATTGGATTTCTAAATTATTCAGTAAAAATTGCGCTGTTTCTAATTGCTGTTGAGCTTGGTTGGGTGATTGAGAGTTTTGTTTGCTCTGTTGGTTTTTTATATCCGCTAAGGCTTTACGTAAAATATTTGGCTTTTGTGCATAACCTTTAATTTTATTGTCGATTTTATTTCGATTTTGTTGCAATTCAAGCTGAGTAGACTGAAGTTGAGTCAAGGCGCGTTCGAGATCTTGAAGGGGTAAATTGTTAACTTCAGGTAAGACATTTTTTTGCGGTTTTTTTTTCAGTTGAGCTTGAAGTTGAATCGTTTTAGTCGGCAGCAGCTTTAAGTTTTGCTTAAAACTGGCTATTTTTAACTCAGTTGCTGAAATTTGCGAATAACTCTCTATTATTTGCAGATAAATTGCTCTGAGTGTCTTGTTTTTCGGCGCTTGGGGGTCGAGTAGTTCCAATTGACGTTTAGCGTTATCCAGTGCTTGGTTGGTATCGGACTCGGCTAGTACAATGTCTGAAAGTAGTGCAAAGCATAAAAGGCAGCTAAAGAGTGTTCGCATGAAAAATAATCCAGTGCTTGAAGCCTGAAACTTCAGCATCGCGATGATGCTTGTAAATACGTTGTTAAAAACACTTAAAATGCTCATTTTCTCCAGTAAACTCCGCTTTTGCGCTATTTTTGTATCGTCGTTATTTAATTGATACGCTTATGCAGAGGTCTCAGCTATAAAAAAATGACTGTAATATAAGAGTATCGATATACTCAGTAGGCATTTATTCTCAGCGAAGGGAAGTGGCGATATGATTACCGAGACCTTTGCAAATATTCGGATTATGCTTAGGTAACAGCTGATCAAACTGACAACGCACATAAAATAGCCGATTGAACCCTATGCTCTTTAGGCTATATGATTGCTTTGGTTGGGTAAACACACCAGTGCACTAATTTATTAAAAGGATATTTTAATGAGCTTTTCAGCTGCCGAGTTAGTTGATTCTTTACCCCAGAGTAATCGACTTAACCCTTTAAAAAAACAGTGGCAAGACTATTTTGAGTTTTACGCTTATGCGGATGTTTTAGAAAATTATATTGTCGACCTAGATTGCCTGCAGCAAGAAGAGCTGAGAACCCACTACCAGCATTATCGTCAACCAAACACCAGCATCGGCACGTGTATTATAGTCCATGGCTATACGGATCATTCTGGTCTTTATAGGCACTTGATCACCAATAAGTTACAACAGGGTTGGGACGTGTTGATTTATGATCTAATAGGTCATGGACTCTCTTCAGGTGAGCCCTATGCTATTGATCATTTTTATCAGTATGCCCTGCAGTTACAGCAAATATTAGATTATTTAGCACATAGTCAAGACCAAACGTTAACATCAAGATGGCAGCTAATAGGCCAAAGTACAGGATCTGCGATTATAATGGAGTATGTTTTTTCGGGTTTGAAAGATTTTAAACAAATCACTGAAAAGATATTACTCGCACCCTTAGTGCGTAGCCATCAATTTTTAAAGGTAAAACTTCAATACCAAGCTTTACGTTGGTTTATGAAAAAAGTTAAACGCAGAGCAAGTATCAACAGCCACGACGTTGGATTCCTCGCTCTGATTCACTGCAAAGATACATTCAGGGGCAACCAGATTGCTGTGAGCTGGGTTGGGGCGATGCTCAGATGGGAGAAAGATTTTTTGTTGCAAGACGTCAAGAGTGATAACTTATTCATCATCCAAGGCACTGATGATCATACGGTTGATTGGCGCTATAACTTGTCAGCGATCAAACAAGTATTTCCTCATTGTGAACAAGTTATGGTTGATAATGCAAAGCATCATTTAGTCAATGAAACGCCCCAGTGGAGATTCCAAGTATTTGATTTAATAGCAGAGTACTCACAGCGATAACGCTAACAATTTCTGCAGGCTAGTGTCGGTTATTCAATGCCTTATTTGCTTCATAAAGTTTCATGTATTTAAAAAAATTGGTGCTCATATGGGCGAAGGAAATGAGTAGACCCGGGTAACCATCGAGAAAGCCGCGTTTCAATAGATACTTTTTGATGAAAGTAAAACTAGCATTTAACAGTGCTTTTTGAGGAGAAGCGTCTTTTTTACCCGCATTTTCTTCGGCAAACAAACTCGAGTACCTATCACTTTTTTGAATAAAGTCGGAAATATTATGGTAGGGAGAATGTTGAACTAAACCTGGCAGTAGTGCTGTTTTTAGGTGGTCTATCATAACAAACTCGTGAACCTTGTTGTCATTGAAGGCGGTTACTTCTGTGTTATATAACCTGACAATAGATTCTTTTTTCCAACAATGTTTAATCTCTTGGTCTCTATAGTAATTTGTGCGGCGCATTTGGTAAGCATATTGGTGATCTAGTGTTTGATCAGCGAGGCTCTGAACAAACTGCTTCGACACTGTCTCATCTGCGTCTAACGACAACACCCAAGTATTACTGGCATAGCTAGCAGCCTTATTTTTAGTCTCGCCAAAACCGTAGAATGCGCCTTTAATCACCTGAACATTAGGGTAAATAGCCGCGATGTCTAAAGTATTATCGGTAGAGCCGTTATCGTAAAGCACAACTTCACTGAAGCTTAGCAGCGAGTCTAAGGTATTCTTAATCGTCAATGTGGCATTTTTGACAATGATGACACATGAAATATGCTTGATTAAATATTTACTCATAGATGACCTAGAAATCACATAGTTTGGTAAAGGTTTTGGTACGCATTTGCCATAGTAACTGGCGTGAAATTAAACGTATTTTGGTAGGCTTTGGCACTTAACTGATTTGCCAAGTGGGGGTTATCGATAAGCTCTAAAATAGCTTGCTGCAGAGCGTCAATATTTCTTGGTTCAACTAAAATCCCAGTTTGCTGGTCGTGTACGATATCCGGTATGCCACCGACATTCGATGCAATTACGGGTACGTTAAGCTTCATGACATCGAGCAAAATGGAACCTAATCCCTCGTTGATAGATGGAAACACAAACAGTTGCATGCAGGCTATGTAATCGGCCACATTATCAACAAAGCCCTCAAATGTTATATTATTTAGCCCATGTGCCTGGGTGCGATACTGTTGTTCATCTTCTCCTTTGCCCAGAAAAATGAAATGTAGATCATCTCTTTGTTTACTTATTCTTTTAATCGCTTCTATTAGGTAAAACTGGCCTTTGTGGGTGTTTTCAAGTTCGCCAATATTACCAATTAAAATTTTGCCATAAAAACGCTCCTTAATCAAAGCGACCGCTTGTGGGTTAACCTCAAAGTTGGTTTGCGCCGAGGGGATAATGACTGTGTTTGAGTCCGGTATGACTTTTTCTATACCAATTTTTATCGCGTTGGATAGCGCGATATTATAACTCGAATTAATATACATGCCTTTTGTAAAACCGTTGCTCTTAATTCTATTGTCGACCCTACGGGTAATTATGTAAGGGATTTTGTAAAGCTTATGTATCAGGAAAGCAACTTGTGCGCCTTTGGTTTCATGAGCATGCAAAATTTGAGCATCTTTAAGCATTTTAAAGGAGGCGATGTAAGGGCGATTAAGTTTAATAATCTGCAAGTTTTTAATACCGGCGCAACGCTCTGCTAATTCTGAGTCGAGGCGGGTAAACAGTCGCTGTTTAATTTTGCGTTTGGCAAGCTCTTTGATGAGCAATGTCGTTTGTCGCTCTCCCCCACGGTAACCGCTGGCAAAGTTTAAATGACTAATGGTTTTCGATTGTAGCAAGGTTATTACCTAATAAAATGAAGCAGCCTAAGGAATAGAGCGATTTATTAAAGCAGAGCAATAAACCCGAGTATACAATGATGAGGCTGTCAACGGCTACTAAGAACTAAGTTGAGAGGGTTTTGAAGCTGTTATTTTTAGGTCAGTTTTCGGATCTATTATTCACGCTTGTCTCAGAGAGTTTATAGCCGGCTATAAACTCTCTGAGACAATAAGGATTCTGATTAAAATAAACGACGACTGCGCACAGTGCCTTCTACTTCAGAAAGTTTCTCTAGTGCTCGTGTTGAGCATTCAGCATCAACATCGATAACCACATAGCCAACTTGGTCGTTAGTTTGTAAATGCTGACCAGAAATGTTGATATTGTTTTCGGATAATATGGCGTTGATTCGACTGAGTACACCTGGGATATTGTGATGTACATGCAATAAGCGATGGACACTATCCGATTCTGAGTGGTCAGGTAATGAGACTTCAGGGAAATTCACGGAAGTGACAGAAGTGCCGTTATCACTGTATTTAGCCAGTTTTTCTGCAACTTCAGAGCCTATACTTTCTTGCGCTTCAATAGTGGAACCGCCAACGTGTGGGGTCAATATAACATTGTCAAATTTTCGTAGGGGAGAGATAAACTCGTCATCGTTAGATCTTGGCTCAACCGGGAAAACATCGATGGCTGCTCCGCCTATTTTGTTACTCTCTAAAGCGCTACATAAAGCATCGATATCGACCACAGTTCCGCGTGCGGCGTTGATAAAAATAGCGCCATCCTTCATTTGAGAAAACTCTAATGTGGACATCAGGTTTTTAGTTGAACCTACTTCAGGAACGTGCAAAGTAACGATATCGCTGCGTGATAATAACTCGGATAAACTGCTAACTTGTTTTGCGTTACCTAAAGGTAATTTGCCAACAACGTCAAAAAATAGCACATTCATACCCAATGATTCGGCGATCACGCTCAATTGAGATCCAATACTCCCATAGCCAACCACTCCGAGCGTTTTATTTCTGATTTCAAAAGAAGCTTTTGCTGATTTTTGCCAAATACCACGGTGAGCCTTAGCATTTTTTTCGGCAACGCCGCGAAGTAATATAATAGACTCGGCAATGACCAGTTCTGCGACCGATCGAGTGTTTGAAAAAGGTGCGTTAAATACAGCAACTGCATTTTTGGTGGCAGCGGACAAATCGACTTGGTTAGTCCCAATACAAAAGCATCCCACGGCCATTAACTTCTTAGCAGCAGCGAATACTTCTTTATTCAGCTGAGTACGAGATCGAATACCGATGAAGTGTACATCACTTATGCGGCTCAATAAATCTGCTTCAGACAGTGAGCCAATGTGGTACTCGATGTTCGAATAACCGTTAGCGTTTAGAGAATCTACTGCGCTTTGATGGACGCCTTCTAATAGTAAAATCTTGATTTTGCTTTTATCTAAAGATGTAGCATTACTCATTTTGGACTGATGCCTTGCGTTAGGTTGGTAAATTTAGGGGTCAGATTCGGTCACTTAAAACTGTACCTGAAAAGAGCCCAGATATTAACATAGCAATTAGTATAAAAAAGACTAGAATCGATAAAATGCTGATATTTTCCAGGCTATTTGACTCCATAATTTTAGTAAAAGAAACAAATGTGAATTTGGAAAAAAAGTTTATCATAATCTAATTAATTGCCGATAAGCGCAGAGGGTTATGCTGTCATTTTTGCTACTTGAATCATCTTATTGGCGTTGATATTAGATAAAATTAGTGGATTAAACATACGATAAGTGACGCTTTATGCGGTAATTATGCTACCTTTGTGTAATAAAATTTAGCTTATACAAGGCGGCGAAAAATTTCAAAACGGCACTTGGCGTGCACTTACAGTTTGTGATTGAGGCAATAGTTACAGCCGCTCTGGTGGTGCGTTGAAAACCATTTACCAAGAGCACTAGTTATCCTTAAGCCTTTTAGGAACGCGCCGTTCGCTGCGCATATTTCACCGCTTAGTTCTCCAAAGAGAATCACTGGGGTGTGATTCCCTAATATTTAACCTCAAAATCGCTTAATGTTAAAGAGAATATATGCCTATCAGAGCCTCTACAAAGCCGTTATATTTTAGATTTAAAAAGACCAATTGTCTCAGCATCATTTTTATGTTGGTCTGTTTAAATACTCACGGGGCTAGTCAGCCTTGGCAAAAAACGGCTTTTATTACCAACAGTTTCTTTGAAGTTGCACTGGGCAGCGAATACGGTAATGCTGCTCTAAAGGTGCGCAAGTGGGACCGGCCATTGCGTATTTTTGTTGAGCATCAGGTCAGTGACAAGGCGCTGCATAATGCGCTGTTAAACGCTCAACTTAAAGACTTAAGGCGTATTACTAAATTAGATATTCGCAGAGTTAAAATTCAATCTCAAGCAAACATTCGATACTACTTCACCTCTCAAAAAAAACTGCCGGCGCTGGTTCAATCTGTGTCGGGAAAGGGCACTGTAAAGCATTTGAATACGGCTGTGTGTCTGGCAACGATCCGAACGGGTAAAAATGGCAGTATTCAAAGTGCGGCCGTGTTTATTCCTGTTGATCAAGCCAGAATGCATGCAAAATTGGTCTCTTGTATCGTCGAAGAAATAACCCAAGTGTTAGGGTTACCGCGAGATTCAGATGCTGTGTTCCCCTCGATCTTTAATGACCGTTCAACTAATGACTATTTGACAGGGCTGGATGTTGTTTTATTGAAGATATTATATAACCCCAAGATTAAAACGGGCATGATGAAGTCGACGTTAAAGCCCCTGCTAAAAAATATAATCGCCGCTATGCGCGTTTCTGGAGAGATTCAGCAATCAACTCAAGTTTCTCGCTCGCTTGCGCTGTGTGAGTTCATCGATTGTTAGTATTTGATTATGGGTGGTTTTCCGCCGCATTACAGAAAGCCTTAGAGGTAAATTTACCCGTTGACAAACAAACATTGGATTTTTTATCGCTTTAAAAATTAATATTTCAAATAAATCTCTTTTAATTCAATGTCTTGATTTTTTCTAAATAAAAGATGGCATTTTTCTTGCTATTTAGTTTGGGAATGAAGCTTATTTATCTTGAAATTACAAAAATTAAAACAAAAAACGGAGTTTGACTCATGAAAAAAATCTCTACAGCATTGACAGCTATAACCTTAGCCTTTACGGCCTCTACCGCCTTCGCAGCAGATTGTGATCCAGGTGAAGTGGTTGCAAAACTTAGCCATGTAACAGGGGGTACTACTCATCCTAAAGTGGTTGCGGCTAACTCTTTAGCTGAACGAATTAACAAAGAAATGAACGGAAAGCTGTGTATTGAAGTTTTTCCAAGTTCAACCTTGTTCGGCGATTCAAAAGAGCTTGAAGCTCTGCTTTTAGGTGATGTGCAAATACTAGCGCCATCGCTGTCTAAATTTGGTTCTTACACTCGTCAATATGGTGTATTCGACTTGCCTTTTATGTTTAAAGACATGGACGCTGCGATTGATTTTACCAATACAGATACCGGTAAAGAACTGCTACAGGCGATGAAAAATGTTGGCTTTGTTGGTTTAGGTTACTGGATGTCAGGAATGAAATATTTTTCTGGCAATAAAGCACTAATGACCCCAAGTGACGCTGAAGGCATGAAGTTTCGTGTTCAATCTTCGGACGTTGCTAAAGCCATGATCGCGGCGATGGGCGGGTCTCCTCAACCAATGGCCTTTAAAGAAGTATACGGCGCTCTGCAGACAGGCGTTGTTGATGGTCAAGAAAATACTTGGTCTAACATTTACACTAAGAAATTTTTTGAAGTACAAGACAGCGTAACAGAAACAAGTCACCAACTATTAGCCTACTTATTTATGACGTCGTCTGAGTTCTTAGATGGATTGGAGCCTGACGTTCGCGAACAATTCTTGAAAATTGCCAATGAAGTGACTCAAACAGCTAACTTGAATGTAAAAGCGAAAGAGCAAAATAATCGCGAAAACATTCTAAAAGCGGGCGGTAAAATTAACGTACTAACCGACGAGCAACGCGCTCAATGGGTTGAGGCGATGAAGCCTGTTTGGAAGCAGTTTGAAAGTGATATCGGTGCTGATTTAATCAAAAAAGCTTCTGGTGCATAATTAAACCTGACGAAGGCGGCGGCTCGGTCTGTCAGTTTTAAACCCAAGCTGCCTCACTTCGCCAATATCGCTACACATAAACAATAGGTTTATTGGTAGCGATTGATGCATACTAAAGCACGGCAACTTTTGCCTCGCGCTAGTTTGGACTCAGCTGTCCCATCTCTGTAAATATTATTACTAAGAATTATTATCAATGTGCATTTTATAGTGCAGTACAAACCGTTTCAGCAGTTAAAAATGTTGGATGCAGTCGTATTCAACGGGAGTTTCTTTTATGGTTTATTGGCCTCATTTTTACCTCTTTTTATTGATTTGTATTATTTGGCTGCTTGAACGAAAGTGGCCGGAAATCATGGCCAGTGCAGAAGAAAATCTGCTAGTCATAATCATTACAGCCATTATGTTAGTTTCATTTGGTCAAGTAATCGCACGCTATGGTTTCAATAGTGGCTGGGCCGCCGCACTAGAATTTAATACCTTAGCCTTTTCATGGTTAATTTTGCTGGGGATGAGTTACGGCATAAAGAGTGGGGTACATATCGGTGTCGACATTCTTCTCAACGCGGTCTCTAAACCTGTGACTAAAGTGATGGCGTTAATTGGCGCTCTAGGCAGTATGTTTTACGGCTTGATTTTGCTTGATTCTACTTGGCTCAATCTGTTGGGCGTCGAAGTGCGAGGTGGTGCCATCGAATACTGGGCTAAAATGTTCAAAATTGGTATTGGCTCAGAAGAGTTGCGCTATCCGCAAATTTTCCAAGAAATGTTCGGCCTGCAACCTAGGGTTCACCGCTGGTTAGTGTTAATCATCTTACCTATTAGTTTAGCGCTGTTAGTTTACCGCTCAGGACAAGCTTTTGTGGATATTTATACCGACAAGCGTCGAATGTTAATCAGCGGCCATGAAGGTCAGGAATTAGTTGAAGAAAATAAAGATATTTTAAAAGATCACTAGTGCCTAATCTTAAATTCGCTAGTTAGGCGCGAAAAAACTGTGCAAGCTATTGGTCTACAAAGAGTATTATAAAAATTCCTAGTCACCTTGTTTTGGCGATGAGAGATTTTTCTAATTTTCTAAGTGAATTAGGAATTTACGCAGACCTTCGTGATTCGACTGCCGAATTTAGGTCAATGGGCATCGTTAAATTGATTGTTTTGGCAATTTTAAGGAATTAGTACCGTGGAACCACTTATTTTATTTGGATTAGTATTAGGTTTGCTGTTCTTGGGATTACCCGTAGGCATCTCTCTAGGCTTATCATCGATACTGTTTATAACGTTTTTTTCCGATGCGAAATTGACATCGGTGGCTATTTCTCTGTTTGGAGCTGGCCAGCACTACACGCTATTAGCCATCCCTTTCTTTATATTGGCCTCATCTTTTATGTCAACAGGGGGAGTGGCTAAGCGTTTGATTAACTTTGCTATTGCCTGTGTTGGGCATTTTAGAGGTGGTTTAGCGATGGCCTCAGTGCTTGCCTGCATGATGTTTGCCGCTCTCTCCGGTTCATCGCCGGCGACCGTTGTGGCGATAGGCAGTATAGCGATTGTGGGGATGCGCCAAGTAGGTTATTCCAAAGAGTTTGCCTCTGGGATTATTGCCAATGCGGGTACTTTAGGCATTTTAATACCGCCGTCAATCGTAATGGTGGTCTATGCCTCAGCAACAGACGTATCCGTTGGGAGAATGTTCCTAGCAGGGGTTATTCCGGGGATAATGGCCGGTAGTATGTTGATGCTGGCCATTTATGTTGTCGCTCGGATCAAAAATCTACCGTCTGAACCTTGGAAAGGTTTTAGCGCAATTGTCCAAGGGGGTAAAGAGGCTGGTTGGGGTCTTTTCTTAATCGTTATTATTATGGGAGGCATCTACGGCGGTGCTTTCACGCCAACTGAAGCCGCGGCTGTCGCGGCAATTTACTCTATTTTTATCGCTTTATTTGTGTACCGCGATATGGGGCCTCTTAAGGGCGTTCGCTGGGTAATCGAAACCGATTCTGATACCGCAAGAGTTGGCTTCAATGGCTTAGTTTATGGTTTATCATTTTTCATGGTCTGGATGATCATGTCATTCTTTGCCACTGCTAATTCTGAGACGGTCACCGCCGCAAGTCGCGCTCAATGGGGCGGCTTATTCAGTGTTCTAATTACCGTGTTTTACATTTATAAACGTGGCAGTCACCTAGATACAGGCTATCTGCAGTGTATACGGGCAGGGTTTCAAGTCTGGGGCCGCAACCTATTATTATTGGTTAAGTTGTTTTTCCCTGCGCTCTATAGCAAAGAGACTCGCGAAGTTATGCTATCGGGAACTAAGACTACTTTAATGCTAATGTTTATCATTGCAAATGCGCTGCTGTTTGCCCATACCTTAACGGAACAGCGTATTCCGCAAATGGTCACTGAATGGATGCTCAGTGTTGGTTTTAATTGGTTTACCTTCCTAATCGCGGTGAACATCTTACTGTTAATAGGGGGGCAGTTTATGGAGCCTTCTGGGTTGCTGCTGATTGTTGCCCCTATCGTCTTTCCGATAGCGATGCACTTGGGAATTGATCCAATCCACTTAGGTATTATCATGGTTGTTAACATGGAAATAGGTATGATCACCCCGCCTATTGGCCTTAATTTGTTCGTTACGTCAGCGATTACCGGCATGAGTTTATCTAAAGTTGTTAAAGCCGCTATGCCGTTTATGTTAGTGCTAATGGTGTTTTTAGTGATAGTCACTTATGTGCCTTGGCTCTCGACAGCGCTACCTTACAGTATTATGGGACCAGAAATCGTTAATCCTTAGACCTAAGTAACAACAGCAAGTCAAAAGGGCGTATAACGCCCTTTTTTTATTCTTAATTTAGTTTTTATGCTTGTCGCGCTTACCGTGTGTATCTAGCTTAAGTGTTTGTAGTTTTTGAAATTGCTCCGCAGTTAATATTTTCTGCATGCTTTGTTGCATTGCCATCATAGCATCTATTTTACCTCTTGCTGCCCGCCCTGCTTGCTGTTTGACGACCGCTAATTTTTCCGCGTAATCCGGCGCATTTAGATCTAAGCTTCGAACTGATTTAGAGAGTGATTTTCGACTAGCTCCTGAAGTTTGTCTAGCAGTTTTTTGCTCTTTAAATAAGGCCTTTACTTGCGTTTGCTGCTGCTCGGTTAAATTAAGCTTTTGATATAGTTTTTGAAATTTCTTGCGGGATTTTTTTGCGCTGTGCTCACTTCGACGCTCCTGCTTACTTATTGAGGACTCCTCTGTCTTAACAAAATTGGTGGTTTCAGCATTTGCATTTGAAATTGAAAATGAACAGATTAATAAAAGTGCTGGCAGAGTGATAAAAGCGATAGTTTTGTTTTTCATGGTCGAGCTCCTTGAGGTATTAACTTAATCGATTAATGAGTGTTTTGATGGTTTAAGTTTGCATTAAGCAAATCATAAGTAGGGTTTCGAGAGTGTAAAGTTGTGTAAAGAGTGATATTCGTGGTCTGTACACGGATATAATACAGTGTGTAAAGATCGCGGCAAAAAAATCAGAAGGTGAACAGGCATGCAAACAATAAAACTGCTTTTAGTAGATGATGACATAGAGTTATCGGCATTGCTGTCTGATTACTTAACCTATGAAAATATAGAGGTAAACATCGCTAATGATGCAGAGCAGGCATTGGCGATGCTTAATTCAACGCTTAGTTTTGATATAGGTATTTTCGATATCATGATGCCTGGCATGTCTGGATTAGAACTTTTGCAACACTTGCGACCTAGTATTACGTTACCCATCATCATGTTAACCGGTAAAGGTGGAGATATTGAGCGCATTTTAGGTCTCGAAATGGGTGCTGATGACTATATGGCCAAACCTTGTAACCCCCGGGAGCTATTAGCCCGCATTAAAGCGGTACTAAGAAGAAGTAGCCAAAATACCAAAGCTAAGGTGGCGAATAACAACATTAGTTTAATGGGTGTTACTTTGAGACCCGCCACACGTGAAGTGCAAATGGCTGAGAGTTTACTCGAGTTAACCAGTACCGAATTTAATATATTGGCTATGTTCCCGTTAAGTGTTGCTGCACTTCGAAGAGACTGTTTTCATTAGGGTTATCTGTCGTGTCTAAAAACCTAAACCAGCCTAAGTAGTGTTCAAGGTACTTTGTGGCCACTCCATGAAAACGCTTGATCCAACT
>JAWUWK010000038.1:0-19911 GCA_034111875.1 Gammaproteobacteria bacterium | reverse complement strand
CTATGAGAAAGACATTGAGTGAAATAACTGAATCTGATCACTATGACTGCTAAAATAAAATCCGGCGCGTTAGGAATTAAAGTGATCGAATAAAACCGGTACAGGTGATCAGATAAACCAGAATCCGCAGAATAGAAGAGTCGTCACTGGTTGGCCATAAAACCATGATCAGAAGTGCGGTCACAGGCCCTATCATTTTTCAGCTGTTTGATAAAATTTTCATCTTGTCCACGCGCACAATAAAAATAACATAACACTGATTAGGCACAGCCATCGGGGATTGAAGTGACAACAGAAAGGCCATCAACAGGGTGGAAATTAAGTGGAGATTGTATAAAATTGGTCATGGTAAGTTGCGGGTTACTTCGTCCGAAGTAGTTTTGTGGTAAACCTTATTCTATCAAGGGATAGGGCGGAACTTACCTTTATTTATGCAATATGCGGGCTAGAAGCTTGTCGGACTTACTAGATCGTTGCGAGAACAAATAGATTGGCGTTAAGTGCGATAGTGCTAATCAACCTTTCTGCTATTAATAGAGCACTGTCGAATATTTAAAAACTCAAGTTTATAAACGTTGCGTGATCAAAAGAGTAAACTTCAATCTCCTAAGTGAAGCACCCTAAGTTGAGTATCTTGTTCAAACCTAAAGCTGCTGTATTATGGATCCTGAAGATTAAAATTTTTTGGATTCCCGATTAATATGCTATCGCCTAATTCCTTGGCTTGGAAGTCGCTATACAGTGTATTGCTTTCACTGTGGCATTGAAAAATCTTAGTTTGAGCCGTCGATTACCTGAGTACTTTTCCGATTGCTGAAAAGAGAGGGCTTGGTCTCGATACTGCAGTGAAGTCTCTGATTCCAGTATCAATAAAACTCTAGTAGATGGTTCTTGTAGCCTAGAGTTATGAAACGCATGGTATACTCAAAAATTTGGACCCATAATGCCAATTTCCGAGAATCCCTCAACGCTGAGTTTACCCCAGAATAACCCCGGGGTCTCAACCGTGTTGGAATACCTGATCATTAAATTCCCCTTTATTGATGCTCAAATTTGGCGCCAGCGGATCGCAGATGGCAAAGTACATTGCCACGACGGTTCACTGATAACGGCAGAATCGCCCTTTCAAGCACAGCAGCGGGTTTATTATTACAGGGAGGTAGAAAACGAGCCCAGCATTCCCTTTAAAGAGACCATACTTTTTCAGGATCAGCATATTTTAGTGGCCTATAAACCCCATTTTCTAGCCGTAATTCCCGGCGGTATTTATGTCAATGAATGCCTGCAAAATCGCTTGCGCCGCAGCACAGGTATTGAGACGCTACAAGCCATACATCGTTTGGACAGAGTGACAGCCGGCTTAGTCATGTTCTCTGTTAACCCAGACACTCGCAATCAATACCACCGTTTATTTGAAACCCGAAAAATAAACAAAACGTATCAGGCCATTTCCAACATCAATAACGCTGACAAGTTGATCGGAAAGAAATGGGAAATCCAAAACCGTATTGAGCAGTGTGAGCCGCGCTTTCGCATGCGTGTGACAGAGGGCGAAGCCAATAGCCACACTGTCATTCGATGCTTGCAACAATCTACTCACAAAGCGCTATTTGAATTAACCCCCATTACGGGTAAAACGCATCAGTTACGCCTTCACATGCAAGCATTAGGTTGGCCGATACTAAATGATAAATACTACCCTCAATTACAAACGCTATCTGCAGATAACTATTCAGCGCCATTACAGTTACTGGCAAAAAAATTGACGTTTATTGACCCCATGACTCTAGAACCAAGGTGCTTTAGCTATGAGGGAAACTTATCGCTAGAATGAGCTAAAACCGTAAACGGCGAAAAACAAAATTTTTACTTATAAATTATAGGTTTATATTTTTTAAAGCCGTATTACAGAGTGTAATCATCATCCAAAATGCGCATATAATTAAAATACTAGGATATTGATTAGGTTGTTCTTTAGCCTTTATTGTTTAGTGTTATTTAAAAAATAGCTCAGCTTCCACCACCACACTTGCAAGACATCAACATAACCGCTGCCTTCTAACCAAAATTGAAGGTTAATTATTTCACTGCGTAACAACACGTTAGCTTGCGCGGTAAATATCCAGCTAATAATTGCTATATGCAGAGTAATGATTAGATAAAACACTAGCATAAATAGTGGTTTTCGTCTTTTATGGCAAAATATACTTTGCGCCAGAAAAGCACCGGGCCAACCGCCACACAGCGCCCAAAACTGCAAACTTACTTCTCTTATTCGCCAACTCCGCTCCCTCGCCGCCGCTTTATCTTTTGCATATTGGTAGAAAGAAAACACACTGAATACAGCATAGATAGCAGCCACTTGCCAAACTAATTTATGACTCTGTATGCCATAGCAAAGTACTAAAATTAAACTTATTACGCTCAATAAAGGTAATATTAGAGATGATTTTTTGAACATCTTGGGTTTAAACAGTAATTTTTCACCGCATAAAAAAACTGATTTACCGTAGGGCTTGCCTCGCTGCTCTTCAGTAATAATAAAACTAACCTGCTGGTCGACGACAGGTCGAAAGTCTGATTTTTGAAATTCCTTAATCTGTAAAAAAACCTCAACTCCCCGAGTATTTGTAGAGGCAAAACCATAGCCCTTCTCATCATTCCAAAGAATGATTTTACCTTCTGCTCTAACATTCACACCCATCTTA
Source organism: Gammaproteobacteria bacterium (assembly GCA_034111875.1). Classification (GTDB taxonomy): domain Bacteria; phylum Pseudomonadota; class Gammaproteobacteria; order Pseudomonadales; family Balneatricaceae; genus Rs1. The sequence goes on along the minus strand of JAWUWK010000038.1, from coordinate 17,203 downwards.
GACCTTATCTATAAAATTTTATTAAAAAAATAGTATTCAACCTGTTAAAAGACAATGCTATGTATTAGCTGATTTCGTGACTACAAAGTGGATATAGAATGCATGATATTGGTTTCACAGCACCATTGAAAAATCTTAGCTTTAACCGTCGCTGATGTGAGTGTTTTTCTAAGCGGTGTAGAATCAAGAGCTCGTATTCAATACTGCTGGGAAGCCACTGATTCAGGTATTACATAACACTTAACACTCTCTCCAATAGAGGCATTACCATGAGCACTGCTAAAACAGCGCACACTATAAGTAAACCCAAAAAAGACTGACAGCAGAGTAAACACTCTTCGTTATTGTGCAGCTTAATGTCAAACGCTAGAATTATTCAATGCCATATAGTCTGAGGCAGCACGATGTTGATAATAAGAGCATCTCACTAACGCTGCTGTAGGTTGAGTAGAGTCGACTAAAAAGTTACACAGCGCCAGCAAAATCCTCCAGTGTCTTTCCACTCATCCGATAACCCACCCACTCCAATTGAGCCACTGCTCCTATAGATTCATAAAATTCTCTTGAAGGTGTATTCCAGTCCAAACAACTCCACTCAAATCTGCCGCAATCATTGGCGAGCGCTATAGAGGCTAAATGTTGCAGCATTTTTTTACCTGCGCCTTTACCACGGTGCTTCTCGCTGATATATAAATCTTCTAAATAGAGACCGTTCTTAGCCAGCCAAGTAGAGTAGTTATAGAAATAGATGGCAATCCCAATCGGCTCACTAGCCATTTCGCAAATAAGCGCCTCGACCTTCGAATCCGCTCCAAACACACTACTCTCGATCGTTTCTAGGGTTGCTAGCACTTCATCTTCGGCTTTTTCATAGATAGCCAACTCAGTAATGAAATGTAAAATAGTCTTGGCATCGCCAATCGATGCGCTGCGGATGTTTATGTTAGACATGAAATTCTGTGACCTTTTTTATTGGTTGATACCTATGCACCATAACTTAGTGTGATGGTCTGTGATTAATAATATCGCGTAGCGATCACTATAACGCCGATTGTAACTCAGAAAACATTATGCAGCTAATGCATTTTTAGCATATTTGAAGGTCTGATATGCCTATGAAATCAGACCCAATAGACCTCAGTTTACTGCATCTTGTTGAATGCCGTCTATCGCCACCGGTGTGTATCGAGTACCAAGAAAAGTGCACTTCACAATAAACGCTTGCCCTGCGTTTACGCGGCTGAGAAAGCGCTTAGAAAACGACGATCTGGACTTTTTACTTGGCTTTGGCCAAGCCAGATCATCTGCAGTTGAAGCAGGGTCTAAACTTAGACACGTTTTTAGAATGCCCCTATTCTTATCGCGCCTTAGATTAGCACTGTGGCACAGTAGACGATCGGTTAGCCAAACTTGGCCACCAGCGACACAGCGCTTTGCCAATGCCCTGTATCACTGTGGCGTCTTATGCGCTTGTTAATTTAAATCTATTGCCAAGCGTAACTCACTTAGTCGTATTGCACTGTTCAAATCGAGTAAAAAGATTAAACTTTGACCTTCTTAAACATGGATATAGATCAATTATTTATATGCTAAACTGTGAGATACTGGGTTAAGGTGCATGCGAACAAGTCTCGCAAGCCTTTGGAATACAGAGCATTGTGAAATCTAGGCATCGATGACAGGTTCTTTATTGGTTGGCTTTAAATGTGCTCAAAGCCATTAACCTAAAGAACTAATGAGCACCTGCGCTGCGTAGAGTATCTCCTTGTATGCAGTAAAAGGATTCTGAATAAAGTGAGGTTAATTTAGGTTCGTCTGTTTGGGTGCTTTGTGATTGACAGATAATCGATGAGGACTCATTCGCAACGTCCTTAGCTTAGGGGCACGATTAAAAGTGAAACTATCACAACAAAAATTAGATTGGTAGAAAATTTTAGTATCCGGGAATCGTATGTTCATTGGATCTAATGCGGCTGTTCCTCACGCCTTAATGCGAGATTTAATCGCCAGCGAGAACAACCTCGCCGATATAGAATTAGTCCATATTCTCACTTTACAAAACCCTATTTGGGCACAGCCTGAATATCGAGACCTATTTAAAATCAATTCACTGTTTCTCGGTGCTGGGGTAAGAGACGAAGTGGCCGCAGGCTATGCTGATTACACTCCCTGTTTTCTCTCGGAGATCCCCTCACTGTTTGAAGATAAAATACTGGCTTTAGATGTCGCACTGATTATGGTCAGTCCTGCAGATGATTTAGGATACTGCTCATTGGGTGTGTCGGTCGACATTGTCAGATCAGCCGCTAAAGCGGCAAAAATTGTGGTGGCTCAGATCAACCCACAGATGCCCGTCACTCAAGGTCAAGCGTTCATGCATATAGATGAAATTGATTTTAGTGTGCAAATTTCAGAGCCTATTTGCGAACTCTCGCCACCAAAGCTTGACCCGATTACTGAACAAATGGGTCAGTACGCATCACTGCTTATCGACGATGGAGATACCTTAAAACTCGGTATTGGCAAGATACCGGATGCTGTTCTGTACTACTTAAAAGACCATATAGATCTAGGTATCCACACTGAAATGTTCAGTGACAGCTTAATCGATTTAGTCAAATCAGGGGTGATTAACAACCGTAAAAAAAGTGTCAACCAAGGTAAAGTTATCAATATCTTTTGTATTTTAAACAATAGGTTATATTATTTTATTGATAATGATTCATACATAGAATTCCACCCTAGCGAATACGTCAACTCGCCGGTAAATATTGCTAGAAACGATAACATGGTCTCTATTAATAGCGCCATTGAAGTTGATTTAACCGGCCAAGTCGTATCAGATTCAATCGGCTATCAATTCTACAGCGGTATTAGCGGACAAGTTGATTTTATCCGTGGCGCATCAATGAGCAAAGGAGGTAAGCCTATTATCGCTCTAGCTTCTACGGCCAAAAATGGCACCGTCTCTAAAATTACTGCCTTTATCACTGAAGGTAGTGGCGTTGCTACCTCCCGCGGGGATGTACATTATGTGGTCACCGAATACGGAATTGCATCACTGCGTGGTAAAAGCATTCGTGAAAGAGCGCTGGAGCTAATAAAAATTGTCCACCCAAAATTTAGAGGTGAATTACTCAGCCAAGTTCGCCAACATATGCGTGTGCCGCACTACCCATTGCAATCACCAAGACCTATCCCAGAGTTGGGCAAGGTATCAGTCAAGAAACTGTACCTAGCAAAGCAAGACTTCGTACTGCGCCCTTTAGCCCCATCCGACGAGCGCCATTTACAAGAGTTTTTTATTCTCACAAAAAAGAAACCTTATTAATGCGCTACAACTTCAGACCAACACGCATGTCCCGTGAGACGTCTTCTAGCTTAGTGGCTGTGGATCAAAGTAAAGACATAGTACTCCCCAGGAAACGATTCAGGCGGTAGGCCGCTACTACTTAATTCCTCAAAGCGTAAACCACCCTGAACGCCATGCTGAAGTCGCCTTTGTAGTGCGCGAAGAACAGCAGGGAAAAGCATGGCACGCACTTTACTTCAATGGCTGATCAGTATTGCCAAACAGCGCAAACTAGACGCAGTCGTGGCTTATACACGCGGGGACAATAAACCGATGCAAGCTATATTTTTAGAGTTTAATGTCTGTATTATTGGCCAAGTTAAAGATGAAGTACAGATTGAATTAAAGCTGATTCCGTGATTTTACAGTGGATGTAAAGTCCATGATAGAGGTTTTACAGTGGCGTTGAAAAATCTTAGCTTGAACTGTTGGTTATACTGGTATTTTTCTAACGGCAGTAGCAGCAAAGTTTGCAGTGAAGTCAATGATCCAAGGTAAAGCTGAGCTAAATTTTTTGGAGAAAAAAATTTCCAAAGTAAGACACTAGAACACCAGCGAAATATCGATCTTTAAGATTCCATTTAGACGCGCAAGAGTGCAAAAGATCTCTAATAATTTAAATCCATAGGTTTAGAACACAGGAGAAAAAAATGTCAGTTGCTATTATATCTCACCCACTTTGTTCAGCGCACAATATGGGACCTGATCATCCCGAGCAACCCGCGCGGCTCAGTGTCATTAATGATCATTTGATTAGCTCAGGATTAAGCTTCGTTTGCCCTTCATATCAGTCTGATAAAGTCTCGAGACAACAACTGATTGCAGCACATGATAAAGACTATATAGAGGCGCTTTATCAACAAGCCCCCGATGAAGGCAGTATTCAAATCGATCCGGACACTTTAATGATGCCAGCCACTCTAGAGGCGGCAGAATATGCTGCCGGCGCGGGTGTTATGGCGGTTGATCTCGTTATGAATCAACAGCATCGTGCAGTATTTTGTCCGGTCAGACCTCCTGGGCATCACGCAGAAAAGCATAAAGCCATGGGGTTCTGCTTTTTTAACAATATTGCCGTGGCCGCTAAATACGCGATTAATCAATATGCCATTGAGAGAGTCGCGATTGTCGATTTCGATGTACATCATGGCAATGGTACCCAAAGTATCGTAGAAGGCGATTCTAAGATCTTACTCTGCTCTAGTTTCCAACACCCCTTTTATCCTTTCAGTGGCGAGGTATCAGCGGCGAGTAACATCCATAATTTGCCACTGCCTGGCGATATAACCAGTGACGAGTATCGCACAGCCGTTAGCGAATGGTTTGAGTCTATCGAGCAATTCTCGCCACAGCTGGTACTCATATCAGCGGGTTTTGATGGTCATATAGCAGACGCTATGTCGTCACACTCGTTAGTCGATCCAGATTACTTTTGGCTCACTCAAAAATTGGTCGAGTTAGCCGGTAGGCACGCCGACGGACGCATCATCTCTATGCTTGAAGGCGGCTATGCCATTAATGCCTTAGGCAGAACGGCGGTCGCTCATGTAAGAGCACTGATGAAACATTAAACTGACCGCTGAAGAACTGTAGCTGTTGACGGCGGCACTGCAATATATTCGCTTAGGCAATATGCTTACAAGTCCAGTGCAGCCATGGCTGACAGAGCATACTGAGATTTAGCCATCAATTGAGGGCGGGGTAGTTGACAGGCGAGAATCGACAAAAATGAGATCTGGGGGCACTTTAGGCCCCCAAAGTTTTTATTAAAAACGGTTAGCGGTGTTTATACTGCACTACTTTCTGTGTATTTAGCCGTTTTAAACCCAAAGATAAAAGACGGGACTTATACCCCTGTTGCTTATTTTACTTCTATGCTCGCTTTAATGATCTCTATCTTTTTAGAGGTCCTGCCCGATTTGCTGCCAAAGGTCTCCAAACGCTTCACCGCATCCATACCTTGAACGACTTCACCAAAAATAGTGTGCTTGCCGTCTAGCCAGTTGGTGGCAATAAAAGTTAAGAAAAACTGGCTGCCATCGGTGCCTGGACCCGCATTAGCCATACTCAGTAATCCCGGCTTGTTGTGCTTAACTGAGGCGGAAAACTCACCGTCATAGTTATATCCAGGGCCTGAGCGCCCTGTGCCTGTAGGGTCGCCACCTTGAGCCATAAAACCTTGTATCACTCGGTGAAACACAACATTGTCATAAAAGCCTAAACGCGTCAGATAGATAGTACTTGAGACATGCATCGGTGCCACTTTTGGCAGCAATTGAATATCGATATCACCGGCCGTTGTCTGCAACTTCCAAAGGTATTGTTTACCTTCAGAAAAGTCTTGAAGAGGCGGTTTATTCAGAGTTTGTTTCCAATTTTTCGCGCTTTTATCGATCTTTTGTGTAGCGATGAAACTGTCAATTTGTTGCACAGCGACACTGTCACTTGCATGCACAGTAAAACTACTGACAACACTCAGTGCAGCGACACCTGCTATGACGGTTTTAAACCTATTTAGACTCATTTTTAATTCCTTGAATACGCATTAACAGCACACTGAGAGAAACTCACACTGTACTGATTATTATGACTATTTATATAACGACTAGTGGCTAACTGCCGTGCCTATATCTCAACAAGGAACGGCAAAACGCTATTGTAGCAGTATCCACAAAATATGTTAGAAATGGATTGTGCTATTAATCAAACGCTAGTCGATAGTCCACAAAAGCCTCTTTTGGCAAAGTTAAGCGTTAGAGTCGGCCTATATTTAACCAGACACACAGGGAAACAAGGCTTGATTCTGATTTTCAGCAGTGATTAGTGGTAAGTCCCACGCCCTCTTAGTTACAATACTTAACATAATTTTTATGTTTATCGGAGAAATGAGTGAGCAATCCACAAGGGTATTACCTAGAAGATTTAGAGATTGGTATGACGGCGAGTATCGAAAAAACGATCTCTGCTGAAGACGTTGACATGTTTGCCGCGTTATCTGGGGATAATAATCCTATTCATGTCGATGATGGCTATGCCAAAACTACCGTTTTTGGCCAACGTATAGTACACGGTATGTTTAGCGCCGCCTTAATTTCAGCGGTCGCTGGCACCAAATTACCAGGCGCTGGCGGGATCTATTTATCTCAAGAACTTAAATTTAGAAAACCAATATTCATTGACGACACTGCCATTGCAACCTTGACAATTACCGATATCAACTTACGTCGAGGCCGTATTTGCATGAAAACAGAAGTCCATGTCAATGACATATTAGTTGTCTCAGGCGAGGCTAACTATATGGTCAGTAACCGACCTTAAGTTGCCTAAAAACTGTTTTTGCAAGGTCATCGAACAACTATTTGCAGGATCCAACATCTGACCTATGACCTTCTTAAGTGGTAAGCATGCAATGCAATAGCGCAATCTAAAGCACTCTAGGTTTGTTACTCTGGGCAAATCGAGAGACTAAAAACTTTATGCTTTGGGCCTTTAACTAACCTTATCAGCGGGCTTATAAATTCACTCACTGCCTCTAAACCAACTAGTGCCCTCGCGCGTATCTTTTAGTACGACGTTTTGCGCAAGTAGCGTATCGCGAATACGATCTGATTCTGCAAAGTCTTTAGTGGCGCGGGCCATTTTTCTGTCATTGATCAATTGTTCAATTTGCTCCGTGCTGATTTCGCCCTCTTTAGCTTCACCTTTTAAAAAGACGGCAGGATCTTGGAGCAATAAACCTAAACTTTGTGCTAAATCAATCAACTGTCTTGCAAGCAATGGCGCTGTAGCAAGTTGTTTGCGAGTTGCTGAATTTAACTCATTAACTAACTCAAATAACACGGCAATGGCTTTGGGTGTGTTGAAATCGTCATTCATTGCCGCCACAAATTTTTGGCTATAGTCATTGTCAAAATCATTTCCAGAGAGGCTTTCGGCAAGCTCTACGTCCCGCAAGGCTTGATAAAATCGTTCTAGCTTGGCCTGTGCTTCTTTTAGAGAAACCTCTGAATAATCGATGTAACTGCGATAGTGGACACTGGCTAAAAACAAGCGAACGACTTCGGCATTGTACTTTTCAAGCACATCGCGAATGGTAAAGAAATTACCTAAAGATTTTGACATCTTCTCAGCGTTTACTCTAACCGCACCGGCATGCATCCACAAATTAGCAAATTTACAGCCATTGGCCGCTTCAGATTGGGCTATCTCATTCTCGTGATGTGGAAAAGGTAAATCGGGGCCTCCACCATGAATATCAAAGTTGTCGCCAAGGCAATGCTTTGACATTGCAGAGCATTCTATGTGCCATCCAGGACGGCCTTCTCCCCAAGGTGACTGCCAGCTGACTTCTCCAGCTTTCACCGCTTTCCAAAGTACAAAATCAATCGGGTTTTCTTTGACATCGTTAACAGCTACTCTGGCCCCAGCACGTAATTCATCAATATTCTTATTAGTCAGCTTGCCATAATCTGCAAACCTAGCCACACGGTAGTATACGTCACCGTTAGCCGCTAAATAGGCGAACCCTTTATCTATTAAGGTCTGGATTATTTCAATTATTCCCTGAATATGCCCAGTAGCTCGTGGTTCCTGATCAGGTGGCAAGACAAACAAGCGCTGCTCGTCTTGATGCATTGCATCAATCATACGCTCAGTCAGTTGCAGCATTGTCTCATTGTTTTCATTGGCACGGTTTAAGATTTTGTCATCAACATCCGTAATATTGCGCACATAATTCACTTCCCAGCCCTGGGAGCGCAAAAAACGGGTTATCACATCAAAAGACACCATCACTCTGGCATGACCAATGTGACAGAAATCGTAAACTGTCATGCCACAGACATACAGACTTATCTGCCCCGCTTTAATAGGGATAAAAGGGGCTTTTTGCTTGGTTAAAGTATCGTAAATTTGTAACATGCATGCCTACTTAAATATGATTTCTTGAGAGATAGAACGCAGGTGTTTATTGTGCGCGGCATTATAAACAAATATTTTGGTTGAGCCTATTGATTATTGAGCTGAAAAAAACACCCACCTTTAAAGGGCTTACTTATTCTGCAATCTTTTTATTAGAAAAGCCCGGATTAGTTACTAAGGTAGATTAAAAATTGACAAGGTCTGCTTACCTCGCGGGCTTTTCTCGGCGGCCAGCATAAATTGCTGATTGGTTAGCCATTTAATGGATTCCCACTGCGCATCAGGTTTTAGCGCAAAACGTTTCGCGCTTCGCCAATCCGGTAACTGATCGACAATGTTTAACTGCCAAATAAAGTTGCCATTAAATCCGCTGCTTTTTGAATAACCTAACAGCAACAACTGTTTAGTATCGGTATTATAATCTGCAGCGGTAATTAATCCCTGCACAGCAAAACTCGCCGCAGGACTCACTCGTTGCTCGATGAGATTTTTATCGAGCAAATAGAGTTTAGTCCTATAATCCTGGCGGTTCTTACTAAACAACCATAATTGATCCTCAACAGCGACGAGTGCCTCACTGTCAAAATTATGCTTCCTTTGGGGCAATATATTCTGTTTATCAGCATATTTAAGGGTCAATTTTTGGCTGTTAATTTTCAGACCAGCTGAGCTGTTTTTTTTAGCCAACGCCTCTAATGCAGGTTTTGATACTTTATAAATATCAATGCTTTGACGTATAGCGAAGTTATTACCTGTGTCACCGATATAAATGAAATCTTTATCTTGGGCAAGGTCTTCCCAATCTATATTCAACGCATTATTAATGGTCACTGCCTGTGCTAACTTGCCATTCTCTTTATCAAAACTATACAGCTTCGCTTTACCGCCACTGTCATTAACGCCCCAAAAATATTGTTCCGTTACCGCTAACCCGGAAATCTCATTGAGCACAGTATCTAGAATAATACTCTGCTGAGGTTTGAGTGTTGCCCTTATAAGAGAACTTGCCTGACTAAAAGTACCTAGAGAACTGCTCATAAAGACGATTAACAACGTTTTAAATATCATTTTGATCCCGAAAAATTTGCACTTATTTAGCAATTTAAATCAGCTTGATCTGATAGGTTAAAATGCTCTGATATATCTGATTCGACGCGGCATTGCACTATAACTCTAATTATAAGAGATAAACGGGTATCTAAACTTTGCCCTGTTGTGCTGATACCTAATCTAAAAAACGGGGATTATAGTGCATATAACTGGCAAGTTTAATCATATATGTAGATATTTTATCTATTTAATAGGCTCTAGTAACCGCGAGATAATCTATCATAGCGATTTAATCGCCAGTGCATATCTCAGATACTGTTTGTAGGCATTTAAAATTAAAAAAAGTCATTTAGTTGCGCATGATTTGGTTAGTAAACGCATGTTGCCTATAGGCTCAATCATAGAGAGTCTATGCTTAGCCTATGCCACAAGCAGCACAGAGATAATGCTCATACCAAGCCCAAAAGTTTCTTATTGGGCACTGTGTTTGATTATATATAACAGTGTTATGATCCAGTTCGGATTGAGATTGTGGCGTAATAGCTTTTCTTCACTGATCAGCATTTTAGCAAACAATATTAACAGACAGGCTACTAACAATTTAAACTCGTATTGAAAATCACCTACATTTAAAGGATAAGCAAGTGAACTCAGATATTGATATTGCCAGAGCAGCGAACAAAAAACCTATCTCTGAAATTGCCGCTAAACTTGGGATTCCAGTTGAACATATTACCCCCTATGGCCGCGATAAAGCCAAAGTAGGTGTAGAGTATATCAATAGCTTAAATGACCGGCCCGATGGCAAGCTCATTTTAGTCACAGCGATTAGCCCGACACCGGCAGGCGAGGGGAAAACAACCACTACTGTCGGCCTTGGCGACGGCTTAAATCGCATCGGCAAGCAAACAGTTATCTGCTTACGTGAGCCTAGCTTAGGCCCTTGTTTTGGTATGAAAGGTGGTGCTGCAGGCGGTGGGATGGCGCAAGTCGTGCCTATGGAAGACATTAATTTACATTTCACTGGTGATTTTCACGCCATTGGCGCCGCTCATAATCTACTCGCGGCTTTAATTGATAATCATATTCACTGGGGTAATGAGCTGGGCATTGATAGTCGCCGTATTGCCTTCAAACGTGTCATCGATATGAACGATCGTGCACTGCGTGAATTGGCCATTGGATTAGGTGGACCAGGTAATGGCTATTCTCGCACAGACGGTTTTGATATTACGGTGGCCTCTGAGATTATGGCTATCTTCTGTCTTTCTACTGATATTAAAGACTTACAAAATCGCATTGGCAACATTGTTATTGCTGAAACCCGCGATCGTCAACCTATTTTAGCCAGACAAGTTGATGCGGATGGTGCAATGGCAACATTGCTCAAAGATGCGATCAATCCCAATTTAGTTCAGACATTAGAGAACAACCCAGCATTTATTCACGGCGGTCCTTTCGCCAATATCGCTCACGGTTGCAACTCGGTTATCGCCACTAAAGCAGCGCTTAAACTCGGTGACTATGTCGTCACAGAAGCGGGTTTTGGTGCCGATCTTGGCGCTGAAAAATTCTTTGACATTAAATGTCGTAAAGCCGGATTAAAACCTGAGGCGACGGTGATTGTTGCGACAGTCCGTGCGCTGAAAATGCACGGTGGCGTTAATAAAGCCGAGTTAATTGGCGAAAACGTGGAAGCTGTTGTTAAAGGCTGTGCTAACTTGGTCAGACACATTCAAAACGTCAAGTCATTTGGTGTTCCGGTCATCGTCGCTATCAACCAATTTATTCACGATTCCGATGCAGAAATTGCCGCGATACAAGAGGCCGCTTCACACCAAGGCGTCGAAGCGGTATTAGCCAGTCACTGGGCAAACGGCTCCGCAGGCACTGAAGAGCTAGCGAATAAAGTAGTTGATTTAATTAATTCAGGGCTTTCACAATTCTCACCTATTTACGCTCTAGACCAACCTCTATTTAGTAAAATAGAAATCATTGCCACCAAAATATATGGTGCCAGTGATGTCACTGCTGACAAGGCAATACGTGCAAAACTTAAACTCTTTGAAGAGCAAGGTTTTGGTGATTTGCCGATTTGCATGGCTAAGACTCAATACAGTTTCTCTACTGACATGAATTTGTTAGGTGCTCCTTCAGGACACTCCCTGACTGTGCGCGAAGTTCGCCTCGCCGCAGGTGCAGAGTTCGTAGTGGCTGTTTGTGGCGATATAATGACCATGCCCGGCTTGCCTAGGGTACCGGCTGCCAACAAAATCCACGTTGATGACGAAGGCCTAATACAAGGTCTATTCTAAAAGTTAATAAAGACCTACATTGCATGAGTTGGGCTCGGCCCAACTCATGCCTATTACACTCCTTAGTAAACAGATGACACAAGATGAATCTATTGTCTGCATGTCACTGTTATAGTCATCGATTTATCGCTTAGTGTAGCCTCGCCATAAACCTAGATTTGACATTTAGGTTCGAAAAAGCTGTGCTATATATTGGTGTGTAAGGGAAATCAGGAAATTGGTGATGATACATTTTCTGTTTTTTAGTTGAATCAATAGCTGGTGCAGACTTTCGTGATTCGACTGCCAAAAATAGGTTCTATAAGATAATCGCTTAGGCTGCAAGTCCTCAGGGTTAATTACCCTAAGTCCACGTCTTTATTATCCTTTAAAACTCTAGAGGGGTTTCAGTGCATTAACGACTTAAAAAAGCTTAGCCAAAATACCTTTAGGAGCTTGTCGGACTTGGCCGTTCACAGCGAGAAAAAGTAGATTTGAGAAAGATTTATTGGTCTTTTGCGACTAATAGCGGGCTATTTATCGAGAAATAGCTAGGAATATGGCCAACTTCTTATTTTTCGCAGTAAATTAGCGTTCAGTCCAACAGACTCCTAGTTAGCCTCATCAAAGAGAGCCAGCGCAGACTTGGCTGACAGCTCAATATGCACGGCGAGTAAATCCCCTGCTATTTCTGCTTTTCGGTCAATGCTAAGGCGCATAATTTGCAAGTGTTGACTGTCTAACTCCGCTCTTAGCTTATCATTATTGGGGGCTAAGCGGCGATAACGATCAAATTGATCGTGGAGTATTGTTGAAAACTTTAAGAGTGTCTTGGAGTGGCAAGCCGATATCAGTGTACTGTGAAAGTCAGTGTGCCGCTTCTCCCAAGCCATGGTAGCCACTTCTTGATTTTCTTGAGATTTTTTTAACCTATGATAACTTGCCAGAATCTCCGCTTCCCAGCAATCATCGCCTTGGGCTATCGCGAGCTTTAAAGCCGCGACTTCAATATGAATGCGAGAATTACATATATCTTGTAAATCTTCACGACTGACCGGCGGAATGCGAAAGCCTCGCTGGTTTTCTTGGTTTATCAGGCCATTGGCAGCTAAACGCGTTAGTGCCTCGCGCAGTGGACTGTTGCCAATATCATATAATTGACGCATGGTTTCAATGCGCAATTTTTCACCCGGGGGAAAACGACCATTGATGATATCTAGCTTAATTTGATTATAAATATCATTACTCAAGGTTGATGAATATTTGATCTTCCCTAGAGGCTCCCGGCTACTGTCTGGCATTTTCTTATTTCTCAAAAATCAGGCTTAACTAGATGGTTATTTTAGTATGATAGACAATCATTATTGTCAAGACGTAAGCTGAATCATGAAGGATAATCAGCCGCTTAATCAGGTTATTAAGGTCGCTATTTTCACCGCTAATTATATACACGGAGGTATATTTTAATATAAAAATATAGATATTATTATAAATATCGATATTTTTATATTAACAAGATGTGTATATTTGCTCAGCAAAGCGCTATTTATTAAAACTAGATACAACAGCATTCTTTAAAGGTACCGTTTAATGATCCATAATGATGCTCTCAATTATCCCTACGCTTCGAAACGCACTGCCTGTTACGCTAAAAACGGCATGGTCGCGACTTCGCAGCCCCTTGCCGCTCAAATTGGTATCGATATTTTAAAGAGCGGCGGTAATGCCATCGATGCTGCGATAGCAACAGCAGCCGCACTCACTGTCGTCGAGCCAACCTGTAATGGTATTGGAGGTGATGCGTTTGCACTAGTTTGGATCAAAGGTGAATTACACGGTTTAAATGCCAGTGGCCCCTCTCCTGCCTGCCTGTCAGCTGAGAAAATCATTGCCCAAGGCCATTCTAGTATGCCTATGTACGGATGGATTCCTGTTAATGTCCCGGGGACTCCTGCTAGCTGGGCTGCACTGTCTGAGCGTTTCGGTAAACTTCCTTTTGAAGAATTACTGCAACCGGCAATTGATCTAGCTCGTGAAGGATTTCCAGTGTCACCTAACATCAGTTTCTTATGGCAAAAGGCAGCCGCCGCCTTTGCAGGAAACTTGAATGAAGCAGCGACCGCAGGCTGGTCTGCCACTTTCACTAACAAGGGAGAGACCCCTAAGCCCGGTGAGATTTTTCGCTGTGAAGATCAAGCAGCAACTTTAGAGGACATTGCTAAGACCAAAGCGGAGTCCTTTTACCGTGGTGAGTTAGCGCAAAAAATCGACCATTTCTCTCGCCAGACAGGGGGTTATATTCGCGCGGAAGATCTCGCAGCATACCAAGTAGAATGGGTTAAGCCGATAAAAGTAGATTATAAAGGTTACGATATTTGGGAAATCCCACCCAATGGCCAAGGCATGGTTGCCTTAATGGCTCTGAATATACTAAAGGGCTTCAAACTGGGTGCTAGAGACTCTCTAGACACCCATCACAAACAAATTGAGGCATTAAAACTTGCCTATGCCGATGGCCAGAAATACATCACTCAAGCTGGCGGTATGAGTGCGAAAGTGACTGATTTACTCAGTGAACAATATGCCCAACAAAGGCGCCGTTTGATTGGTGACAAGGCACTCACACCCACCGCCGGGAAACCTAGTGCCGGTGGCACTGTATATTTAGCCTGCGCCGATAATGAAGGTAATATGGTGTCTTTTATTCAAAGTAATTATCACGGCTTCGGATCAGGTATCGTTATTCCAAACACTGGTATTGCAATGCATAATCGTGGGCATAATTTTTCACTAGATCCCAACCACGATAACTACTTTCAACCTAACAAGAAAACCTTTCACACTATCATTCCAGGCTTCATCACTAAAGGCTCTCAAGCAGTCGCCGCCTTTGGAGTCATGGGCGGTTTCATGCAGCCCCAAGGGCACGTACAAGTCGTGATGAATATGCTTGATTTTGGTCTAAATCCGCAAGCGGCATTGGACGCCCCCCGCTGGCAGTGGATGCAAGATAAAACCGTTGGACTTGAACATCAAATACCGCTGCATATAACCCAAGGCTTGAGTGCTAAGGGACATAACGTAGAAGTAGCGCATGATTCAAGCAGCTATGGTCGCGGTCAAATCATCATTCGCAACCCTGATACTGGTGTTCTCTGCGGAGGGACTGAAGCTCGTACAGATGGTCATATTGGACTTTGGTAAACATTATCTTTGAGCTTGTCGGACTTGGCCGATCGTAGCGAGAAAAAGTATATTTGAGATAGCTTTCTGGGTCTTTCGAAGCTAATAGTGGGCTATTTAACGAGAGAGATCTGGGAATATGACCAAATTATGATATTTCGCCGTAGATTAGCCCTAATCCCGACAGGCTTTTAGACAGAACAGTTCTATCACCCAATAAAATGACCAATGTATTTACTCTGCATATCAAACTATCGGAAATATTTATAGCGCCAAACAATCGACATCAGAATAAACAACAAATGGATATTAAGTTATGAACCGACAGTGGCAGATTTTTCTGGCCTTTTTCCGCATAGGTATTTTTGGCTTCGGCGGTGGGCCATCAATGATCCCTTTATTTCACAAAGAAGTAGTTGAACGTTATCAGTGGATGGACGACTCCGAGTTTTCAGACGTACTGGCAATCGGTAATACTTTGCCTGGTCCGATAGCGACTAAAATGGCGGGCTATATTGGCTATCGCGTTGGCGGTATTGGAGGCTGTTGCAACGCCGTTGTCGCCAATATCGTCCCCTCCATTATTGCCATGGTGCTATTACTCACAGTACTCAGCGAGCACAAAGATCAAGCTTGGGTACAAGGCATGGGCTTAGGGGTATTGCCGGTGGTAGTGGTCATGATGGGAAAGCTTACGTGGGACTTCTTTGATAAATCCTTTATCAGTTTTGGTGCGCTAGGCACGACGGTTATCGCCCTGATAAGTTTCGCGGCGATTGTCTTACTCGGACTTCACCCGGGCTTTCTGATAGTTAGCTTATTAGTCATTGCTTTATTAAGGAAAGAACAGTCAAGTAGAGATAAGCTTCTAGCACAAGAGCAATCTCTTACCAAAAAGCCAGTTAAAGGGCAGCAATAATGATAGACACTTACTGGCAACTTTTTTTAGCTTTTTTTATACCTAACATTATTGGCTACGGCGGCGGGCCGGCGATTATACCCCTTATTGAAGCCGAAGTAGTAGGTCATTATGGGTGGCTAAACATTCAACAATTTTCCGAGACCCTCGCCCTAGGTAATGCGTTACCTAGCCCTATAGCAACTAAAATGGCAGGTCATATTGGCTATAGTGTCGCCGGCATACCTGGGGCTATTATCGCGGTATTTGCCACCGTCGCCCCGTCGCTATTATTAATGATTTTACTGCTCGCTTTATTGTACCGCTTGCGAGACAGCATTAAAGTAAAGTCAATGACTTTACTGGTACGCCCAGTCATTGCAGTGATGATGGCTATATTAACTTGGAAATTTTTACTTAGCAGCTACACTCAATCGGGATGGATGCACAGTGCACTTTTAATTGGTGCTGCCTATTTACTCCTCGAGCGACTAAAAATACACCCCGCGTTGGTTATTTCGGGGGCGCTCATGTATGGCGGCTTATTTTTAGGCTAATTCACTCAGCACCCCGAGAAGCTCAGTCATAGCTTAAAAAAATCACTTGTAGTTTTGGTGTTGCCGGCTACGAAGATAGGGAAGCTGCAATTCCTTGTTTGACGACTCCCCTGCCCACTTAACGCTATTTTCCTCATTGCTCTGCATAAAATACAAAGGTGGCTTAAAGGCGAGTACTAAAACTCTTAACCGCTTAGTCAAACTCTTTGAAAAAATGACTAATTATCCGGTACTAGCGCTCGATTAAAAAACCAAGTATTGACCGGCTTTTCTATCTTTGTGTACCTATGATAGTAGCCGCCTCAATACGTTGGCTTGACTAAAGATAGCCTCATTTAACTCTTTTTTTAAAATCTGATTATTTAGCTCTATAGACTAAAATCAAATGACAGTTGCTATTTCAACTTAGATAAGCTCTACCGCTATGGTGATGGCGTGAAAAAAGATTTCAACAGTGCGTTAGACTGGTATTTAAGAGTGCCATGGAAGATAAAAAAGTCTCCAAACTGACCGTGGCCAACTCTACTTAGATGCAAAAGAGCTGGAAAAAGACCTTATTTTAGCTTGTTTCTGGTAGGGCTTAGCCGCATCAGAGCAGGAGCTAACTGAAAAATCATTAACTGTTAAACAACTAATGAACTCCCTGCGAATGACACTCAGCGCGCAAAAAACATTAGGCTCAGGATCGAAAAAATCAAAAAAATTTTTAGAACACAAATATGGATGCTCAATTAAAACTAAGGCAACACTCCCTTTCATTACTCTTTTTTTAAACTTAATATTTATATTTTTTCAATGTTTTAAAACATGGCTATGTTCCCGTTAAGTGTTGCTGCACTTCGAAGAGACTGTTTTCATTAGGGTTATCTGTCGTGTCTAAAAACCTAAACCAGCCTAAGTAGTGTTCAAGGTACTTTGTGGCCACTCCATGAAAACGCTTGATCCAACT
>JAWUWK010000037.1:0-7099 GCA_034111875.1 Gammaproteobacteria bacterium | reverse complement strand
ATTTAATAACTATAAGCCGAGTCAATCAATCAATATAGTCTCTGCTAATGGGACTGTATTAAATGATGCACAAATATTTATACACCATGGGTGGGATGCGACCAACCCCGACTTTAATCATGATTTGGCGATAATAAAGCTATCATCTCCAGCCGCTACTGCGGGTTTATCTCTGTCACTTGCAAAGAATTACGATGGTACCTCTTTTACATTAACCGGATTCGGTAATGAGGGCTCATTACATACAGGTACCAATATTTTTGATGGTGACGGTGCACTCTTTAACATTACTAGTAATAAAAGTATTGTCGCAGGGACCCAAGTTTTATACGATTTTGACAATGGTCTTGCCCAACAAAACACCAGTGCTGCTTTTTTCAAGGTGGCCAGTGCCGCCACACCGACTGATCAAGAAACGTTAGCTAAGCATGGGGATTCTGGTGGAGCATTATTGGTTGATAATAAAATTGCCGCCATATCCAGCTATATATACCGTAATCAATTGTATGATGTTAATGATGTGGTTGACTCAAGTGCTGGGGAAATTGGCGTTGCGACTAATATAACGCCTTATATCCCATGGATTGAATATATAACACAAAGTAACCCTGTTTATTCAGCACCTGATGCTGCAAACGATGTGATGGTGGCATTACCTGAACCCTTTTCTGGGAGCGTGATTAACTATTTTTTATTAGCCATGGCGACACCCAGCGAAACAACGGTAAGGCTAAAATATGTCACTAGGGATGATACCGCCACGGCCGGTACAGACTATCTATTTGCTGAAGGCTGGGTAGAATTATTACCCTCACAAACGCAGCTTGCTATCGGTATCACTGTCTATGGTGATACTGAACCAGAAATAAACGAAGCGTTTAGTTTGGTTATTACTGATCCAAGCGGCCAATGGTTGGATGCCAATGTTGAATTAATCGCCTCGCATACTATTGTTAATAATGATCTATTTTCAGTATAAGGGCTATTTAAGTAACTCAGTCTGCGCTTAAATTTACATCGAGTGACGCCCATCACATCGATATCACCTGCCATGGCGGATAATGCCGTGGCTAAAAATTTATCCATTATAAAAAATGATTTAATATCTAGATATATCCAATCTTAGGGTTGATTCAGACTATTCAACACCCATTGTATTATACAAGCTAGATTATGTGGCATTGGTTTATTAAACCTATGTTTTTACTGATCATTAAATTTTTATAGGTAGTGATAGATTAAGCAATAAAATTTGCCCTAATTTAACATTGAGTAATTATGCAAAAAGTAATTAAAAACGCACTGAAAGATGCCCTAGGGGCTTGTAAAAGCTCTTTTCTGATTGTTGGCTTTTTCAGTATGTTCATCAATTTGTTGATGATTGTACCCGCCATTTATATGTTGCAAGTGTATGATCGCGTTGTCACTAGCGGCAGTATAGTCACCTTAGTGATGCTGACAATTATTATGACGGCGCTACTTATCAGTATGGGTTGTCTTGAGTGGGTTCGCTCTAGGATACTTATCAGAGTCGGTAACAAACTCGATAAATTGCTCAGTACCAAAGTATTCAATAACAGTTTTAAAATTGCCTTACATTCAGGTGGCAAGCAAGATGGTGGCATGCCTATAGGTGATTTGACCGGATTGCGTCAGTTTATGACCGGTAATGGCTTATTCGCTTTTTTTGATGCACCTTGGGTGCCTATTTACTTAGGCGTAATGTTCTTGTTTCACCCGTGGTTTGGCTGGATGGGTGTGGGCAGTGCTATATTACTAGTTATTCTGGCTTTATTTAACGAAAAATTGACCAGTAAAATATTACTGAATGCCAATCAAGAAATGTCAGTGGCCAATGCGCGTATGCGTAAAAATTTAGCGAACGCTGAAGTGGTTGAATCTATGGGTATGTTAAGTCGCATGCGCAAGAGCTGGCAAGAGAAGCAAAATAACGTGTTGTACTGGCAAACTAAAGCCAGTGAACGCGCCGCCGTGCTAACCAACCTCTCTAAAACTATCCGCATGTTGATGCAGTCACTTATTCTCGGAGTAGGGGCCTATCTGACCGTGCAGCAAGAAATCACTCCAGGTTTAATGATAGCAGGTTCTATTTTATTGGGCCGCGCGCTGGCACCTGTTGATCAAATGATAGGAACTTGGAAAGGTTTCATTGGCGCTCGAGGACAGTATAAGCGTCTGAGTGATATGCTAGAAAACATACCTGAAGACGCAGACACTATGTCCTTGCCGACACCTAAAGGCAATATCCAATTTGAAGGCGTGACTGTGGCGCCGCCCGGTTCGCGTAACATCAGTTTAAGGGGCATTACTTTTTCAATCCCCGCCGGCCAGACCGTGGGCATATTAGGCCCAAGTGCGGCGGGAAAATCGACTCTAGCCCGCGCGCTGTTAGGGATTTGGCCAATAGCGGCGGGAAAAGTGCGCTTAGATGGCGCAGATATTGCCAGTTGGAATCGGGAAGAACTCGGACCTCACATAGGTTATTTACCCCAAGATATCGAGCTTTTTGAAGGTACCATTAGTGAGAATGTCGCCAGATTTGGTGAAATTGATGCTGAAAAAGTCGTCGCCGCTGCAATCCAAGCAGGGGTTCATCAACTGATTTTAAATCTACCTAATGGTTACGACACTTATATCGCCGCCCAAGGGGGCGGATTATCAGGTGGTCAACGTCAACGTGTAGGCCTGGCGCGCGCACTCTACGATGAGCCGACATTGATTGTCTTAGATGAGCCTAACTCGAACCTAGATGAACAAGGTGAGCAGGCATTAGCGGTGGCTTTAAAAGGCTTGAAAGAACGAGGCGCGACGGTTTTTATCATCACTCATCGTGTCAATGTTTTAGCCCAAACTGATTCATTGTTAGTACTCGCCGATGGTCAGTTACGTCTAGGTGGCCCACGTGACGAAGTGCTGCAGCAATTACAGCAGCAAAATAAAGAAAAACAACAATTACAACAAGCGCAACAGCAACAAATACAACCGGCAGGATAATGAAAGACATGTCTAGATTTGATGAAAATAAACCGCTAGAAGTCATTACCTCTGATTTTGGTTTGCGCAATATTGGTTATGCTATTATCTTTTTGATTTTTGGTGTGTTTGGCAGTTGGGCTTTTTTAGCGCCTATCGATAGCGCCGCAATAGCGCCAGGATCTGTGACTGTCAAAGGTAATCGTAAAACACTGCAGCATTTAGAGGGCGGAATAGTCAAAGAAATCTTCGTGCGCGACGGTGATTTAGTGCAAAAGGGCACCGTTTTAATCGTCTTAGATAATGCACAAATAGAAGCAGAATTGCAGATATTACAAGGCCAGATGTATACCGCTAAAGCGTTAGAAGCACGCTTATTAGCGGAGCGCGACAGTGCTGAAACGGTCAGTTATCCCGCTGACATACTGATTCAAGATCCACGGGCTCAAAGTGCTGTAGCCTCTGAAAACAAACAATTTACAGTACGTTTACAAGCGATTAACGCGGAAGCCGACGTACTTGAACAACGTTTAGGTCAATTAGAAGCGCAAATTGATGGCTTAAAAGCGATCATCAAAAGTAAGAAAGTGTTATTGGGCTCATTTGCGCGAGAAATCAAAGATAATAAAGTGCTGCTAGCAGAAGGTTTTATTGATAACCGCCGACTACGCGATATGCAACGCAGTAGAGAATCACTGGTAGGTGAAGTCGCTGAGCACCAATCATCCATCGCCAGTACGCGTATTCGCATTGGCGAAACTAAGTTGCAAATACTGCAAGTACGTAAACAATTTCAAGCAGAAGTGGTTAACCAGTTAGCCGAAATACAAGCGAAAGTATTTGATCTAAGAGAGCGCCTCATTGCTGTTTCAGACCGTGTCAGTCGTTCTGAAATTATTTCTCCCGCGACAGGCATGGTGCTAGGGTTACAAGCGCATACTATCGGCGGTGTGATCACTCCTGGGAAACCCATTTTGGATATAGTACCTCAAGGTGGTGAGCTGATTGTAGAAGCACAAGTGTCTCCCAATGATATTGATCGCGTGACGAAAGGTTTATTAGCGGACATTCGTTTTAGCGCCTTTAAATCAGGTATTACACCGGTGATCGAGGGGGAGGTAAAGACCCTGTCAGCGGATAGTTTAACTGATGAGAAAACCGGCGCTTCTTACTATTTGGCACGTGTCGCGATAACAGCGAAAGGACTTAAAGATTTAGACAAGTTACAACTGTTACCTGGCATGCCTGCTGAGGTATTAATTAATACCGGCTCTCGAACGCTATTTGAATATTTAATACAACCGGCATCGGATGCTGTCGCGCGCTCTTTAATAGAAGATTAACTGAATAGATGATGTATATTATGCCGCTAAGATACCGCTTTAAACTGTTAACGACGTTGACCATTAGTAGTGCTATTCTTTTAATGTCGAATGTCCAAGGTGCTAATTTATTGAGCCTTTATAATGAAGCGATCATTTCAGATCCACAACTACTCGCCGCGAATGCAGAGATAGAAGTGGGTGAGGCGAGAGAGCGCCAAGCGTTTGCAGGACTGCTGCCACAAGCGAGTGCATCAGGGTCTATTAGTAGGAACAGGTATGAGCAAACTGAGCCCATTAATTATACCGGGCGGCGCTATAATATCTCTTTGCGCCAACCGCTGTTTGACGGCGAAAGTTGGTATAGCTACAAAGGTGCAGAGCACGATACAAACAAACAGCGTGCGTTGTTCATCGATGCTAAATCTACCTTAGCCTTTGACTTAACAAGCCGCTATTTAGACGCTTTAATCAGTGAAAATGCGTTAACCTTAGTCAATTCAGAATTGGAGTCTGTTGCAGGCCAATTACAGTTATTATATTCAAAGCAGAAACGCCAGCTAGCGGTCAAAACCGATGTATTAGACGTTGAAGCGCGTTTACAGATCTTAAAAGTAGAAGTGATTGAAGCACAAAATAATGTGGCAATTACGCGCGAAGGCCTGACACAGTTAGTGAATAGGCCGTTGGCTGACGAAACACTGGATGATTTTTTAGATCGAATACCTTATCAACCCATAGAACGTAGCTTGAATAGCTGGGTGCAGTACGCTTATGATAACAGTAAGCTGTATCAGGCACTGCAACAAGATGTGCAGGCGGTGGAAAAGCGTATTCGCCAACGTCGATCAGGCCACTTACCTAAAGTTGAACTGCAGTTAAACGCTCAAAGCAGTAATATTGGTAGTGAGAACATACAGACGAGTAGAACGAAAAGTTATACGGCGGGGGTGAGTATCTCAATACCCTTATATTCTGGTGGTCGAACGAAGGCGAGTATACGAGAAAGTTATGCTCAGTTAGATATCGCCCGTCAAAAAGTAGAACAGTTGCGCCGAGAATTGCAAAAAGAAGTGCGTGAGTCTCTGCTCAACACCTCGGCAAGTTGGTCGCGCATTACCGCCGGGCGTTTAGCTATTATCGCCAGCACTAAATCCCATGAGGCAATGAAACAAGGTTTTAAGTACGGTACTGTGACCGTCGTTGATGTATTAGATGCCTTAAGAAAAAAGATTGAAAGTGAATTAACTTTCAAGCAAGCCCAATATGACTTCGTACGTAATTATATGAAACTACAGCATATTTCAGGCTCTTTAGATAAAAGTATGTTGGAGAAAATCAAAATTTGGCAAAGTAATAATGGCTAAACCTGCGCTGGCGTTGTGTACTTATATTTTTAATAGTGGCTTCCGATCAGCATAAGTTGGTCTGCTATATCAACAGTAAATGACGCTGATTCTAGTTCCTGAGCAGTAGGTCTTGTCTGATAGATAGCACCGTCATTCTCGAAAACCCATATGCTTAAAAGCTCTTTCTGGCTTTCTACATTTATAGCTAGTACAAGCTATAAAATTTCTTCCTCAATGATTAATGAGTCATTGGTGACACTCAGCCAGCCGATATCGCAACCCTGTACATTTCTTGAAATGAAACCATAAGATCCCTAGCTCATACCTTTCGCATAGAGACACAATATTTGATCATCGATACCCGTAGATTGGTTAACTAATTGAGATTCAAGCTCGTAAACCTTCTAGGGATAAAACCATTGCGGCTATTACCGCTGTGGTTTCCAGTAGGATCGTTTTTCACTAAGGGAGGGTATATTTCGCTTTTAAAAGCGGCTTCAACCGTCAATTTAGTAAAGGAAGCGCTCAATTGCTGTGGTCTTCGGGAGTTTTTAGCTTTATGGCCAATTCATCAGCCATCACTTGGGGGTTTTTTATTGTTGAGTAAGCTGCTCATAATTGTAACCTTATTAATAAGCTATAGCATATCAGAAGTTACATAATTAATTTCACAGCTTCAATTACACTGTATTAGGCATCACCGGAACGCTTGATATGAGTGGTCTCAGCCAACGATTGCAGTGGACATCCATCCTGTGCCGCCAATAGTCATTATTAGGTTAATAATTTTAATCAACAACGTCTATTAAAGCGCTATCTTGATAAAGGAAAACTGTTTATAATCAAACAGTTTTGGTCAAAAATTTACGCATTAACACCACTAAAAACAAACATTATTTTTGATTATAATGATTTTTGTCTGCTTTTTATATTAAGCCTAAATGTTATACACATTATATTAAGCAAGCAACATTTTTTGTACATTAATTGAGAAAAAGGAAATATAAATGGCAGTCTCCAACGAAGTTCGTACTCAACTTATTCAATTAACGATCGCATTATATAATTCAGCACCTGGTAAGGTAACGCTTGATGATTTAATCAGGCTTACCGAGCTTGGGGCCAGTTTAGTCGATATAGCTGAAGCGTTTGACGACACTCAAAACTACCTAGATATTTATCCTGCTAGTTTAACTAATGCAGAGTTCTCTGTTAATTATGCTGAAGTTTACCTCGGTAACGAGGCCGAAGATACTGAGAAAAAAGAGCTCTCGGATTGGAGTTTCCGTGAACTCGAGGGCGGTCGTTCGCGCGGTAATACTATGCAGCACATTAACGATCAATTAGCCATTGCGCCGCAAGAAAAATGGGCCAACGCCAAAGCCGCGTTTTTAAACAAAACAAAAATGGCCGAGTGGTATTCGGTTGATCAAG
>JAWUWK010000036.1:0-48830 GCA_034111875.1 Gammaproteobacteria bacterium | reverse complement strand
TTTGGCTAATGTCGAAGTTGAGATGACAACTGGCGCATACGAATACAAATCAACCGGAGTAGCGACAGGGGGTACTAGCGATTTCATTAACTATAGCGTTATTGATATGGATGGTGATAAAGCGTCAGGCACTGTCAACTTTAATCATGCCACTGAGGAAGTGAATGAAGCGACTAATCTTATGGGCGCTGAAGAAGATGCTATTTTCGCTGTCCCCACCGCTGAAGAGGCTGCTCTTAATAATCCCACTGAGGAAGTGAATGATGCGCTGGATCTCTCCGATCTATTGCCCGATGCGACTGAGACTTTAGATAACTATTTGGGTGTTGAAGAGAATGAGCTAGATACTGAAGTAGATTCTAATCAAGAGCCTGACTTAGCCGCAAGTGATCAAGCTAGCGTACTGCAAGGCGCGAATATACTCAATGATCAGCAAATTGTTGATGATTTATTAAACAACAATAATTCATTAATAGACTAATTTTCATTACTGCAAAAGGCCTCACTTTTTAGTGGGGCGTTTTTTGCTCTGTAGAAAAGTGAAAAAAGCTGTTGTTGGCTAGGGTATGACAACGCGTGTCTTCGTCGATCTTAGAGTCCGTCACACGGTTATTTAAGCTCGGCTAAGAGCTTTAAACAGGCTCGGTATTCGCTAAAAAATTCAACTATGACGAGTAAAGGTCTATTTTGTCGCCTTAGACTAGGCTAGAATCGCTTTCATATTTTTGCCACTACTCGAATTGTTAAACTAGGTGATAGATGCTTTTCAATAAGCTTCCACAAGACCTATTTGTCCCCCTATCTGGGAAAAATAGGCAAATATTTCAATCAGTACTGATAGAGTTAGCGGATCTTTTTTTCGACGAAGATTTGATAGAGCCTTTTATTGCTAAAGATTTAGTGCGCTCCACTATTGAAGATGTTGTGGTGCGCATAGGCCTGAGAACTTGGGAGCGCGAGGAGGAAGACACTGAAGAGGATTACCAAACACCTCGATCAACCGCGGAGTATGCCAATCGAATCTATCGGCGTTTAGTCGCCACCGGCTGGCTGGAAGAAGAGCAGCAAATCTATAAAAGCTATGTGTTGATGTCTCCCGCCAATAGCTATTTGCTTAGGTCTTTAGTGTCAATAGCCAACATTGAAAAGCGTTCATATGGCGGCGCGGTTTTGAATGTGCTGAGCTCATTAGAAGCGGCGATTAATGATCCACAAGGGCGCGGTATCACCCTGCAGGAAGCGGCACAAGCCTCTGCGGAGTTCAGTGCCCATTTGACCGACATGCTCCTTGGTCTGCGCGAGTTAAAGATATCTTTGGCAGCCTCCCAGAGCCCGCAAGACATTGTCAGGCAATTTTTCGATACTTTCGTCGAACAAATACTGGTCTCTGACTACAAAACTTTAAAAACCAAAAATAATCCGTTTCGTTTTCGCCGCCAAATACTCTCAATGTTACGCGATCTGCAGTTTGATCCGCTTAAGCTTGCGGCGTTAGTTGAACATTATCAACTGCAATTCGAATCTGAACAGATTGATGCAGAGGCGATGGTGCATACCCACATCAACCGCATCATTCGTATTTTTGAATCTGTAGATAAGCGCTTAGATAGCATTGATGACTTTCGCTATAAATTGGAAAAGCGCGTGGCAGACACTGTGCGCTACATGGATACGACGACCCCAGGCATGGCGTCAAGACTGTCGCGGTTAATTACTGCTATGGCCAAAGACCCTAGCCTAGTGCGCAAACAGCCAATTAGACAGCTTGAAAGTAATGGTTTTTTGTCGCCTAGCAGTATTCGCTCACCGATGCGCCGGCGTATAGAAGTCGCGCCCAGAGTGATTCATCAGCAGGTTATAGACCCTAAAGTGATTGAGCTGCGAGAGTTATTTAAAGCCTATAAAGAACGCCGTGAACTGAGAGTGGATAGGATCGAAGACTATTTAGCCAAACATTTTAGTCGCATTACTACTCTCAATGCCGATCAGTTTGAAATAGACAGCGTTGAAGATTATATCTGTTTTAGCTACATACGCCACTTGGCCTCACTGGGTAAGAGTGGCAAAGCCACACATGATAAATACAACATTGAATTCAAAGAAAACTACATAGAAGTAGACGAAATGGTGGTCTGCCGAGATTTCACTATTCACTCTACCCAGCAAGGATCTAAATAATGCTCAGCGATTTACAGAAAATCATCAGTCGCAGTGAAAAATACCAAGAAGAAGATTTTGTACGTGCCGCTAATTTGTTAATGACGCAGCAGTTTATTCACGCTGACCGAAGTGCGCATCGCGACAGCTATTTTTTGATCTCCTCGCATATTGAATACTTTAAAAATATTTTTGCGGCCATTGGCTGGTCTTTTATTTATCAGCCCGATGAAGCCTATTTAGGTATATTGCCACAGGGTGATGAGCGCAATTTGAAACTCAAATTAGATGAATCGCTGGTTTTGTTGTGCCTGCGCCAGCTGTATGAGCAAAAATTAGAAAATTTTGAAATAGACAGCGGCAAAGCCTATACCAGTACCGATGAGCTGTTAGCCTTATACGAAACCTTAACCGGTAAAGATATTCCCAACGAGACGCGCACTAAAGAATTGCTGTCTCTGTTTTCAAGGCACAGTATCATAGAGCGCGGTAAGGCGGATGAAAGCCATTCTAAAAATATGCTGTTCAGTATATTACCGACTATTAGACAAGTGGTAGTTGAAGACCACATAAGCCAAATAGAATTGCTCTGTGACCCTCAGCATAGTCGAGATGCATACACTGAAGCGGAAGAGGCGATGCTAGAGGAGCCTGAAATGTTCGCTGATGCCAATGCAAATCGAGTGCCAGCACAAGACTCAAATACTTTGGAGAGCGCCGATGAAACAGCTTAATCGTATTGTCTTAGTCAATTGGTATGTACTAGGGGCGGTTGAAGTGCCTATTAAAGGTAACGTCGCCATCGTAGGACCTAACGGTTCCGGTAAATCTTCGATACTTGATGCCATTCAAACAGTGTTGTTAGGGGGCAACAAACGCCACATCAGTTTTAATGCCTCGGCGGGACAAAAGAGCGAGCGATCGCTGCGTACCTATTGTTTAGGTTATATGGATGATGGCGGTAAGAAAGCGGCGGCACGCGAAGATTCTATTTCCTATTTAGCGCTGAGTTTTTTTGATACTGAAACCGCCACAGAAACCTGTGTTGGGGTGGCGATAAGTGCCAATACAGCCTCGCCTGATGAAGAGGTCTTAGGGCGTTTTATTTTGCCCAACTTTTCTGTTCAATTAGATGATTTTACCATCAAAGACGGACAGGGGCGTTTACCTAAAGAGTGGGACCAAGTAAAGCAAGAACTGCTAAAGCAGTCGCCTGATATGTTATTAGAAAAGCGTGCGAGCCGCTTTATTAAGGAGCTAGTTGCGCATTTATCACAAGATTCTGCAAGGCCTAATGATGCTGAAAAATTTATCAAGAACTTTAAAAATGCGCTGCGTTTCCTTCCCATTGACAGCCCTACACGCTTCGTAAGAGAATTTGTATTAGAAGAGAAAGTCGTGCATGTAGGTGCCTTTCGCAAGTCACTGGAAGAGTACCGTGCGATGGAGGATAAAACAGCCGAAGTCGCCAACCGTGTGGAGCAGTTAGGCAAGGTCAAAGAGCTGTGTTCGGGCATTCAACGCAATGTCAAAAATGCACTGGAATATGAATGGGTAGTACACGAAACTCGGTTTGAAAACGCCGATTTAAAGAAAGAGGGCTCGGCCGAGCGCTTAGAACAAAATCAGGGCAAAGAGGTCGCATTACAGACCCAATATGAAATCCATTGCAGTGATTTAAACACCTTGATGCAAGATTTAGCTAATGCTCGAGCACTGTTAAATAACACTAACGCGGCACATCAAATTAAAGCGTTGGAATCGACTATCGCCGCTCAGTTATATGAAGAGGGTATCGTTAAAGATCAAATACAGAACAGCTATAATTTATTGAGAACCACGGTTGGCTTTGCCGATCACGCGAATTTGTTGCCTGAAAAATTTATACCGCTCGTCAATAAGTGTGTCTCTCTTTGGCGCAGCGGTGAAGCTATGTTGGCGGCGCAGTGGCCGGCGGAACCGGTGGAAGTCGACACGACATTGGTGGCGTTAAAAGACCAAATTGATACGGTGAGGCGCGGTATCGGCAGAAAGTTTGAAGAGTCGGTGATTGGTATCAATGAACTGCGCAGTAAAATCCAAAATCAAAAGGGACAAGTCGAACAGCTCAAACAAGGCAAGGCACCGGTTAAACATAATACCCGTGAATTAATGGCCCTGCTGGCCGATTACGCTATAGAGTCGACGCCGGTGTGCGAGCTGGTCGATATCAATGATGACAAGTGGCGCATTGCGATTGAGTCATTTTTAGGCGCGCGCCGCGAAGCGCTGATTGTCGATCCAGCACATGTTAAAGAGGCGATTACTTTGTATCGCCGCAAAGGACGGCATCTAAAAGGTTGTCGAATTATAAATACCACGCGCTCCAACGACTGGCTCAATAGGCACAAACCTAATTCCTTAGCGCACTTTATTGATACCCAGAATGAGCACGCCCAAGCTTATATGAATCGTGCGTTAGGCGGCGTGATCGCCGTTGAAACTGAAGCCGAACTGCTGCGCCAAGAGCGGGCCTTAACTTATGATTGCATGTTGCAAACAGAGGGTTCAACCACCTCGATACACGAGCAGACACCGATAATGGGTGTGCGCAGACGCGATGACCAATTGGCGGTGCAGGGCATGCAAGTTGAAGCCATGCTGGCTGAATTTACCGCCTTGGGGCAGCGTCATCAAACACTTGAAAAACTGCGTGATAATCTCATCAACTTAACCACCAGTTTAGTCGGCAGCAATGAGACAACTTTTGATTTAGTCAATCAACGCCGCCAGTTAGCGACTGAGATTGCCGGCCATCGTCAGGCGATTGAAGATCTTAGAAATCATGATGATACTGGGATCCAAGCGACGATAGCGACCCTTGCCGATGGGCTAAAAGCGGCGCAGTTGAAAAATCAACAATTGATGAACCAGTTGCAAAAAACGCGCACGCAGATGATCAAAGATAGCGCCGGTTTAGAAGTGCTTGACGAAGAAATTCAAGAGCATGTGCAAGCGCGTAAGCTATGTGAAGACAAATCGGCATTTAATCCACAATCAGCCCAAGAGAAACGCGATTATCTCGATCAGAGTTGCGCCGGTGAGTTAGAGCGAATTATTTTTGAGGCCGCCAAAAAGGCACAGTCTGAACTCAAGCTTCACGAGAAGAAAAAATACGCTGTGCGCGATGCAGTGGCTGAATATAAGGCACAATATCACGGCGGCGGTTTGTCTCATCAAGGATTAGATAAAATTAG
Organism: Gammaproteobacteria bacterium; assembly: GCA_034111875.1. Lineage (GTDB taxonomy): Bacteria > Pseudomonadota > Gammaproteobacteria > Pseudomonadales > Balneatricaceae > Rs1. The sequence continues at coordinate 43,437 of JAWUWK010000036.1, read as the reverse complement.
CCCCAACTCTTCCCATGAAGAGCTAGAAGGTTATGTTTCAGAGACCTTAACGGCTCTGGTTGACACTGAATTAGCACAGTACAAGGAAAAAGCAGAGGCGGCGCGTAAAGAGGCAGAGGCTGCTTTTAGATCTGATTTCGTGGCGCATTTAAATGATCAAATTAATCAGATTAAAGATTTGATTCGCGAGTTAAATCAGCATCTTAAAAACCGCCCATTCCATAAGGAGATGTACAGTTTTGAGATGATACCCAATCCTGAACTCAAAGACATCCTCGCCCTTGTTGAAGCCTATACGCGTATTGATCAAGCGAATGTCGGGTCATTATTCGATATTAGTTACGACCCTGAAAAACCTTATCATAATGCCCTTGAGAAAATACACGAGGTCCTCAAAAGCGAGGGTGAAAGTAGCTTGTTACAGGACTATCGTAACTTCTATAATTTCGAACTAGTCATAAAAGATTTAAAAGGCCACCGTAAAACCACCTTAACCCAGCGCATTAAAACAGGCTCAGGTGGAGAGCACCAAGTGCCTTTCTATGTGGCGATGGCCGCTGCGTTAGCTGCATCTTACAGAATAAAAGAAGGACCTGAAGGGCGCGCTGTTGGCGGCATGAGTCTATCGGTTTTTGATGAGGCTTTTAACAAACTAGACTCTGAAAATACCATGACCTCACTGGGTTTTATGACCGATTTAGGTCTGCAAACTATTATTGCCGCACCCGATGAAAAGTACTCCTTGTTATCTTCTTGTATGGACACCATCATTAACGTCTGTCGCGATGGCCGTGTTGTCGATATTGATGTTGAGTTTCCCACACTTAAAGCAAAGCAGTTATTAGAATCGGACAACCCTCAAAAGGTGCAGTCAAGACAGGCTGAAATAGAGCGAGCTTTAGCCTGAGCCTAAGCGTTAAGGTTAAATAGCGGATGTTTTTACGGTGCTTAACATTTTCGTCCTAGCTAAAGCTTATTCACTGCTGCTTTGCGGCGAATTATCGCTCGATGAGATTAGCCGCGACTGCTTCTGCTCTCTATCGGGCGTTGTCTATGAGCATTTGATAGTAAACACAGACCCGTAAAAAAATTACACTAGAGCCGAGAGACGTTACACCCGCAAAAAGTAAAACATAGCTTAAAACCGGATTATTTATGACCCTGATTTTTCCCACAATGATTAAATTTTTCTTTCTTTTCGCGCCTTTCTTTGTCGTGTCTATGTTTCTATCGCTAACCAAGAATGAGAGTCACAAAGGCAGAGCAAAAATAGCTAACAGGGCGGTTCTCGCGGCCATTTGTATCAGTCTAGTACTGATGTTTTTTGGAGAGCCTCTGTTCGGTATTTTAGGTATTACACTGGATTCATTTCGCATAGGCGCGGGCACTTTGCTGTTTTTATCGGCCGTGAGTTTAGTCAGTGATGGCGTGCGAAGTGATGCCACAGGCACCGAGTCTATGGATGATGTGGCGGTTGTTCCCCTGGCCATTCCCACCATTATAGGCCCTGCAACTATAGGCGCAATTTTGGTGATTGGCGCCGAATTAAAAGGCCAAGATTTGGTCTACGGGATAGTGGGAATGCTGTTGGCATTACTCGCATTGCTGGGCCTACTGCATTTATCAGTGCGTATTGAAAAAGTATTAGGCCGCACTGGTTTAAATATTTTAAGTAAAATTACCGGTTTGATTTTAGCGGCGATGGCAGCGCAACTGATTTTTACGGGTATTAAAAGCTTCTTAGGACTCTAACAGGTAGCGACGACTACGCTCAGTGTTAGTGACAGTAAGAGTGCACCTGTAGCAGAAGATTGGACAAACAACTGTAGCCCAGGGGCTTATGAGGTCGGCTTTGGTTCTCTTCAAAATGTAGCGTTTTTAGTTTAAAGAGTGCCTGGGAAAAAGTTAAAAGGGTGAAAAAATCAGTGCCCAGGTAATACCGGCTAAAAACAGGCTAATAAATACGCCAGCCGACCCCATGTCTTTTGCCGCTTTACTTAAACTATGATATTCGCCACCAAATCGGTCAACAATAGCCTCTATAGCAGAGTTTAAAATTTCAACCACTACAACAAAACCAACACTGAAAATAAGCAGTACTTTTTCAATCGCTGAAGTGCTGCTTAACAAGGCAACAATTGTGGCGATGATAAAGAGCACAGTTTCCTGTCTAAATGCCGCTTCATTGCGCCAGGCATAAACTATGCCTTGGCATGAATACCCAACCGCTTTGATGACGCGTTTGAGGCCTGTTGTCGGCGCGGGAATTTTATCGCTCATAGTGACCCTTTATGTTCTCAATTTGCCTTAACTTAATGAGTAATTTACGCACAAGCTGTCGAGGTTGATTTATGTTTGATTAACGGCTTTCATTAAATCTTCTTAATCGCTCTAAGAATAACAAATTTGCCATTGGAAGTGACTTGTACGCAGTTTTTAAAAATATTGCCAAGCTTTTTCTTATAGTCTAAATGCCGATTGCCAATCACCCAAAGCTCACCGTTCGTCCTCAGTGTCTGGTAGGCCTGGTTAAACATCTGCAAAGCAATGAAATCACCGATGGCATTTTGTTGATGAAAAGGCGGATTGTTAAGTATCAGATCAGCACTGTTGGCGGATTTTGAGCTAAGGCAATCGTCCACATGGAACGTCGCTTTAGTGGAATCGCCGAAAATATGGCTAAAATTTTCCTTTGCGCTGGCGACTGCCATGAAGGATTCGTCTGTAAAATATAGTTGTGCATTAGGAGTTAATTTAGCGGCCATAAGACCCACTAAACCATTGCCACAGCCTAAATCTACTATGTCTCGCGCACTCTGGCTGCTGGGTAAATGGTCAATAAAAAAGCGACATCCGAGATCTAATTTAGCTCTTGAAAAAACGTTCGCATGATTGAGAATGGGCCAGTTATTTTTGTCTAAAATGTAAGTCTCAGGGTATGGGTTAGGTTTAACCATCAAATCTTCTGAAAATTGACTAAAAATCAGTCTGGCTTTTTTCTTGGCAAGGGAAGTTGATGTAGGGCCAATGATTTTCTCAAATAAGCTCAAATTCGATGTATGTAACATTTTGACCATAGCCGCGCCTATTATTTTAGTGCCCGGTGTTACATGCGCTCTTAACTTATGCAATTGGTCTTCTAAATGAGCTAAACTTTTCTGTATTTTTATAATGACTAGATCATAAGTTCCGACTAGAGGTTGCATGGAATTTATGATGCGCAGATTGCCAAGGTGGTTATGTTGTAAATTAGCTTGGGTTGCCTGTTGCGCAATATAAGAATCTGTATATAAAGTCGGATTAAAGGCGTGTAACGCACTGCATAATGCACCAAACTGATCATTAATAATCAACACTTTTGCGCTCTTGTCCAAGCTCTGCGTTAATTCACTCTGCAAATAATTAACCATGAGTTCGTCGCCGGCATCCCAAGCGCGCAAGGGATCTTTACTGATGGCAGGATAACGCTTTAATAAATACTGGCCTTGGGTGGTACTAAACAGGTTTTGCATAAACACTACTGATATCTATTAATTTAGGGATGGAGGCTAACGAGCAAAGAATCTTAGGAAATATCGGGCTTATTCAGGTATTTGTTATGTGCCATCAAAGGCTCGAATCCTTGAATAGGCTTAACACGCTCATTAACAGATTTTCTTTGGACCTTGTTGTGTTAAAGCTGCTCTTTGAAAAATGCTCAACAGTGCGTTTCAAAGGTACCATTAATCTTTAGCTTTGCGTATTTTAAAGTGCGCTGGCAATTCTAGCATAAAGTCTTGTTAGTGTTATAAGCAGGTGATTTATTTACGAGAGTTTTTAATAAATTAGCCTTTTAAATCGCGACGCTGGTTTTCGCTGCGTTGGCTATGTAGTACACTTATTTGAGTATTATAAAAAAAAGGTTAAGATGAATGAAAATGATTGGACGTTTAATACTCGTAATAGCATCATCAATCTTAGTCGCTTGTACCGCAACCACGCCTACCTCTGCAACAGACAGCGAGGAAACAACTGAAAACGCAGCTAAACCATCAGTGATTGCTAATCCTGCGCCCGAGGTCTCACAAGCTGCTCAATCGACTAATCAGATAGCCTCACCTGACAGTATTTCAAGATTACAATCGCAAGTGACGGCATTACAAGAGCAGTTGATTAAAGTGACGAGCGATACCGCCGCTATTTTAAAAATGAGCCAAGTGCTGATTGCAAACTCCCAAGTACAAACAGCATCTGCAAGTAACAATAGCACTAAGACTCATCAGCCTTCTGCAACGGCTAACACGCGTGAGTCATTAAACGAAGTGCTAAAAAAATTAGAAGCTATAGCGCCTTCCCCAGAGGGCTCGTTTGGTATAGTGTCTAGCTATACGGCCCGCAAACAATGGGTGCTTATACGTTTTGATCGACACACCGGAGAAACCTGGCTGGCAGATAGTAATGGCTGGAATACGTTGACTGAAACTACAGATTTAAATATTTCTCAATACGACATACATTTGATCAGAGCTGATCAAGATACCAAAGGTTATGTTGCTTCGCGAATAGATAGGCGCACTGGTGAAACTTGGTGGCTCAACAAAAAACAATGGGTGATATACGAATAGTGGTTCAACTATCTGAAAGTATACAAGCGAGTGAAACACCGTTGCTGGATTTTGTGTCAACTGAGAGTTTGAATGTTGAGCAGCTGATCAAAGTGTTTAACCGTCTTTTTTATCTTACAACGAATACAAAATTAGTCTCTGGCTCGTCTGAACCTCTCTATCTACCTGCAAATTCAGAGCTTTCACACCATCAAATTATCTTTGCAAATGGCTTCTTTTCTAGTGCTTTACATGAAATTAGTCATTGGATGGTAGCTGGCGCATCGCGCAGGAAGTTAGAGGATTATGGCTATTGGTACAAACCAGAGGGCAGAACAGAAACCGAGCAGCGAGAGTTTGAGAAAGTAGAAGTGAAGCCACAAGCTATTGAATGGATTTTGTCTGAGGCTTGCGGTCATGTGTTTCATTTTAGTGCAGATAATTTAAACGCCACAGCCAGTATCAGTGATAACTTCAAAAAAAGTGTGCTGCAACAGGCAAAATCATATATTAATCAGGATAAGCTGAAAAATTTGTCTATATTGATAGTAGCGTTAACTCAAACATTTAATAGAGCACACCCTAGCGAGAATGATTTTGGGTTGTAAACTAACATCATTGAATCAGTTTCGTGTGACTGGATATTAAGGTAGATTGTTTTTTTTAGAAAAATCATTAACCCCAAAGCGTCTGTGTAGACAGCGTTTAAATCGTCTGATATTGTTTTATAGTCACTGCAACTAATTGATTTTATGATCTTTGGTGCCGAACGATAGATTGAAATACAAAATTGAGATCAAACCAGTGGTCATTCGCGCTAAAGCAAACAGACAACACGGAATTTTGATGTCATTAGGTAAAGCACAGGTGATTAGTGTTTTTAGCCTTTGGCCATCATTCGGTAACAAGAGAATGGCAAGGTAATGAGCAAAAGATAACCGGTTTGATTCAGAAGTCGGATTTACTGATAGAGCAAATTATGGTTAAACAAGAGAACAACCAAACAATTGAAAAATAAGATATTATCTATGATGGGCAAAGGCAGACGGCGTTGAATCTACAATTCATTGCAAAAGCACTCAGCGTTGAGGCTTTTTGTTCTAACTGCGCAGGCGGGAATAGACCCAATGGCAGTTTTTCAGATTTTGGGTTAGAGGTTAAAGGGCTTTTCGCTGCAGACTTTACTCAAGTTAGTTGCCGAGAATCGTTGGAGTTAACGCTCTAAAACAATCAATTAAAATGGCAACGGCAAAAAAAAGCAAATGCGCACTTCATTCAAAAAGGGAGTGGGGGCGGCTAAAGTGAAAATCGCTGTTATGCCAATGCTATAGAATCTAACAGTGATTACATTAGAGCAAAGCACTGCCTATTAGAAAGACTTTTTTAACGCAGCGTGAGCGGTTCAATCTATATACCGGTCATCAATGGATGTGACGAACATGAGTAAGCTAGCAAATTTTAAGTCTAATAGCTTTTTACCGAATTATAAAGGCGATAAGAAAGGACGCTGGTTCAGAATACTGTATTTTGGTTTAGTGGCTTTAATGATCCTGACACTTATAGTGGTTGGTTTGATTATTTGGAACAACATTTCTTTGACATCTAGAAGCACCTTATCTCCACATGCAAATTCCTTAACCGAAGTGATGTCTCGCTTTCTGATCTTTCAGGAGGAAGTGTTATTATCAACCGCAGAAACCTTTGACGTTACCAAACTAGACTCTTCAAGCACACGCGAAGTGATTGAGAATTTATCGCGGGTGAGTAAACAAATGAAAGCGGTCGCTGTACTTGACTCGAAGAGTCATGTGCTGCTTTCAGATGGAAGTTATCAAGGCGGCAATTGGGGTGAGTTTTTTTTACCCCACACTGATAAGCTTTCTTCCGTTGGATTACCCTTTCGTATGACGTCTTTCGGAGAACATTTTCTGCCTTTGAGGGTGCCTATCTTTAATCAAGAGAATGACGTTGTTGGATATTTGGTAGCGGCGTTTCAAATCATCGGTGCCGATGGTGTATGGAACAAATCAGCAGTTAGCATTGATAATGCAAAGGTTATTTTTAGTAATGATAAAGGGCTTATCTACGCATCTTACCCTGAAAAAAAGTCTTTTCTACAAAGCTTTGGTACCGCTAGAATTGCCCCTAATCTGCTGCTCGAACTCCCACTAATCGAAGAGGATATGATCGGAATTGGCAGTGTCGATACGTTTGAAGGAGATATATATTTTAGTGCCAAAAAAGTGCCTAATTTTGATGGCTATGTCATCGTCTCTATTAAATACAGTAATTTGTGGCAGCTATGGTTTACCCGCATGCAATCTGCAACACTGGTTATCTTATTTATTGCCTTGTTGGGTTTGTTGGTCCTTAGGATAAGTATCAGACGCGCTTATTTGTTCGAAGAGGAGAAAGTGGTAGCACAGCACAGTGTGTCTAAACTTTCTAAGGCGATTGAACAAAGTCCGAGTAGTGTGATTGTCACTAATAGCCGCTGGGTAACTGAGTATGCCAACAAAAAATTATTAGATGGTTCAGGTCAAGTCATTGAAATTAATTCAAATAGTGTTTTGGTTGAAACTAAGCCTCACAATTTACTTAAACCTGATTTGGACAAAATTCTAGTCGCTTTAGATTTGGGCGAAAATTGGTATTGTGAGCGTTGTGATGAGTTGCAACAACAGTGGTTCTCATTTTCGATTAGTAAAATGACGATTGAAGATGACAGTGAGGATAGTTTTATTATCATCACTCAAAACATTACTGAACGTAAAAAAGCAGAGGCGAGATTATACAAACAAGCTTATTTTGATTCGTTGACCGGTTTGCCAAACAGAAGAAATTCATCTGTATTGTTGCAAAAAGAGTTAATTGAAGCGCGTAAAAACAATGGCCAAGTCGCGCTAATTTATCTTGATTTAGATAACTTTAAGTCAGTCAATGATAGATATGGTCACGGCGTTGGCGATCAATTATTGCAAGGGGTCGCTAGACGGTTAGGCAAAGTAATGTACGAAAAAGGCACCGCCTGTCATATGAGTGGCGATGAATTTTTGGGGTTTCTAACTTATCAGGACAAAGTTGAAATAGTTGATTTAATGGAAAATATCATCGAGCTGATTACCAATCCTTTCATCTTAGAGGGCAAAGAGCTGTTTGTCACGCTCAGTATGGGAGTCTCCTGTTTTCCGAATGATTGCTCTGATGAAGTGACTATGCTTAAAAACGCTGATATTGCATTATATTACTCAAAAGATTCAGGGCGTAATTGTTACAGCTTCTTCGATGAGGAATTGGAGCAAAAAAGTAAACGTAAGCTTGAGCTAGAAACTGAAATTAGGACTGCGCTAGCGAATAATGAACTCTACATGGTTTATCAAACTAAGAACAAAATTTCGGATTATTCAGTCTGTAGTTTTGAAGCGCTGATGCGCTGGTCTAGTCCTAAGCTTGGGTTTGTCGGGCCCGATGAATTTATTTCCGCCGCTGAATCGATTGGCGCGATTCAAAAAATGGGTGAATTTGCCCTCTATCAAGCCTGTAAAGACCTTAAGCGTTTCCAGCAAGAGTGTGAACAACCACTGACAATGGCGGTTAACTTATCAATGCGTCAATTAAATAATGACGATATCGTTGGCATAGTCGAAAACGTATTATTGGCAGAAGAGATAGAACCTGCATGCTTAGAACTAGAAATTACTGAAACATTACTTGCTGAGAGTTTTGACATAGTGTTACCTATTCTCAACAAGTTACTTGATTTAGGGGTATCACTGAGTATTGATGATTTTGGTACTGGTTATAGTTCGTTAAATTATCTAACCCGTTTTCCGGTTAATACACTAAAAATTGACCGTTGTTTCATTATTGATATGGTCAATAATTCTAAAGATGCCGCACTCACTGAATCGGTTATTTCAATGGCACATCGTTTGGGTCTAAAAGTAGTGGCAGAAGGTATTGAGGATAATGCGCAGATAGAACTACTGCAAAAATTTAATTGTGATGTTGGCCAAGGTTATTTTTATACTAAGCCGATTAGGTCACAGGAAATTATTGAGTTGCTGCAAGATCAGCCACGGGTTATCGCCGAAATTAACACTGATATTGAGAATCAAATCCAGCAGCACAAAAAATTGGGAAATTCTATTGGTTTGCAACTGGAATGATAACAGGCCAATGTATTTTACTTAATGATTTAAGTCGCTCTCTAGGACCAAGCAGAAGCAGCCCTTATCTCGCCGGTGATATGCCCGAGTGAATTATAAATACTCGGGTTAAAAAAGGCTGATAGATTATTCTCTTCGCTTTGGTTTATCGCCCCGATTTTTTTCAGTAGCGCCCCTAAGGCGACTTCGCTGGCAAGTGTGGCACCGTCATCTATTTTTAAAGCGAAGCCTATCTTTAGCTGTGGTATGACCCCGGCATAAACCCCTTCAGCACCGGCTTTGACAATGGCACTGCCCTTGGTTTCCTCAATAACAGCACTGCAACATCGTTTGCTACCGGCAATCATTAAAGGATTGGCTATTATCGCCTGCACAATGTTATTCATGGCCATGCCCCTCGCACCTGGTTGTTTTACTGGCTCGCTGAATAAGGCAAAGGCACTGGCTAGTTTTTGCATTGGCATATAAATTGCGGGTAGGCCACATCCATCTTGTTCCCATTGCATAGTGCTTACATCTTCATCTATTAATTGCGATAAAGTATGCATCCAGACTTGTTGCACTATGTGAGAGTGAGCGCTGTATCCTTGGACTTCAGGCAGTAAGTGCTTTGCAATGGTGAGCATAGCCATATGTTTGCCGGAGCAGTTATGGTGTGCTTTGTCGGGCTTTTTACCGGCGCTAATTAACGCATGCGCTGAATCTTTAAAGTTCGGTAATTCAGCTCCGCACTCTAGATTCGCAGACTTTAATTGGAGTTTTTCCAACCATTCGTTGACTACTTTTAAGTGCATTGCCTCACTGTTATGAGAGGCACAGCTTAGCGCAATTTCTTGTGCGCTAAGATCGAAATACTCAGCGGCCCCTGACTCTATCAAGGGGATAGCCTGTAAGGGTTTTAAGGCAGACCTTGGATAAATTAGTCGATCGATATCGCCGATAGAGAACACTACTTTACCACACGAATCAACCACAACGGCACTACCGCGATGACAAGATTCAACCACAGGGCTACGAACAACCTCAACTAGAACAGGGTTTTGCATAATGAGAGTCCTAATATGAATATATGTTTTTAGACGTTATAACACATTCTTGAATTATCGGCGAACAAAATTATAGGATCAAATGGCTATTCTTAAGGGAAATATAACTAGAGTCTTGCTGTGCATCACTTCAAATAGACGATACATTAGCGCGCAGATAATTCTGTCGATATTAACGTTATTAATCTCAGATAAGTGATGGATAGTTTAGGCTGCAATGGTAAAATTTCGGTTTATATTAATAGGCAATAGCGTTTTTTTTGCGTTTAATATTTTTTTAGCGCTTTGAGGCCTAATACTATGTCAACTTTACCCCTATCTATTCCTTCATTGCGCACTATTGCCATGCCGGCAGATGCTAACCCTGACGGTGATATTTTCGGAGGTTGGATTATGGCGCGCATGGATATTGCCAGTGGTAACTTTGCTGCGCATACTGTGAAAGGTCGCGTTGTCACTGTGGCCGTTGAAGCTATGGCTTTTCTAAAGCCCATTTATATTGGCGATGATGTTAGTTGCTATTGTGAGGTAATAAAAACCGGCACTACCTCTATTTCGATTAATGTTGAAGTCTGGGCTCAAAGGCACCACAGTGAAGAAGTGTTGAAGGTGACAGAGGCTGATTTTACTTTTGTGGCCGTCGATCAACAGGGCTCTCCACGGGCTATAAATATTGATTAGGTAACCCCACAACTTAGTTGAACGTTCAATTTAGACAAACACACCTAAACTATAATAGACGTTAAGAGAGTGATTGTGGCCAAACATAAAATATCAATTGTCGCCGATGAGAATATACCTAGATTAACGCAGATGTTCGGCGATAGAGCTGAGATAACAACAGTAGATGGCAGGAGCTTAAGCGCTGATCAATTGATTGGGGTCGATGTCTTGATGGTGCGCTCTGTCACTCAGGTTAACCAACCACTGTTGCACGCTAGCCAGATTAAATTTGTAGGCAGCGCAACCATAGGTACTGATCATATTGATAAGGCGTATCTTAAATCACAAGGGATCGCCTTTTCGAGTGCGCCTGGGTGTAACGCAGATGCTGTTGTAGAATACGATTTGTGCTGCTTATCGCATTTGTTATCTGTCCAGGGCGAGAAACTACAAGATAAAACAGTTGCTATCATCGGTGTCGGCAATGTAGGCCAGCGACTGGCAAAGCGATTACATAGTATTGGGGTGGTTAAAGTACTGCTCAATGACCCGCCAAAAGCAGAGCAAGCGCCGGGCTTTAGCTCCCTTACCTATTGTTTAGCACATGCCGATATAGTGTGCATGCACACCCCGCTAACAAAAGACGGTGATTGGCCGACATATCACTTAATTAAAGCTGAGCAATTGGCCCTATTAAAAGACAATGCCATCTTACTTAATGCCGGTAGAGGGGCCGCAATTAAAGGTGATGACCTATTAACTTGCCTGCAACAACGATCAGACATACAGGTTGTATTAGATGTCTGGGAAGCAGAACCTTTTGTCGATCCAAAGCTGGCCCGTTTGGTTAAAATAGCAACACCGCATATCGCAGGTTACAGCCTTGAAGGTAAAGTGCGTGGCACTTTTATGTTAAAAAATGCCTTATATAACTGGTTAGATCTGCCTTCAAATAATCTATTGGAAGACTATTTGCCACCAACGGATATCGTCTCCGTCAATGTGGCGAGGACCATTAAGCCATTAGACTTGATGAATATAGTTTACGATCCTTATGTCGATGACAGGGCATTGCGAGCAGCGCTGAGCTTAAAAAATCCCCAGAGTGCCTTCGATAGCTTACGTAAAAATTATCGTATTAGACGAGAGTTTAGCGCTTTGCAAGTCACCGGAGAGCTAGCCTCGATAGAGAGAATGCAGTTACTAAATTGGGGTTTTTCCGAGGGGTGTTAAAGTTTACGTTTTGTTTAATAGTCAACTTGACAAGTGATAGGGCAATCCTGCTGGGACGCATAGTAGTAACATACTGTCATTAGGTTAAATATAGTTAAGAGGGTATAAACCATCGCGATTCCAGTGACTTCATTAAAAGCATTAAACCCTACTGTCGGTTCAACAGTGGTGATTGAAATTCAATCTCCGCGACGCAAGATTGTCGTGGAGTTTCTGGGCTTCTTAGACGCTAAGTTGATCTTCGTCAGTGCACCGAAAAAGAAAGCAGGCTATTCAGCATCCAGTCTTGAGGGCAAAAGGGTTAAAGTTCACATTATGTTGCAAGGACGTATTTGTACTTTGATCTCTAAAATATCTAAAGTCATGGCTGAGCCATTAGGTTATTGGCATTTGGAGTACCCAGACATTTTTGAAGTGAGTAATTTACGCAAAAATGCGCGCGTCGATATCCAGCTTCCTGTCGCTATTGCATTTCAAGACACGAAACGAGCGTTGAAAAAAGAATTACCAAGTATTGTTTTATGTACGGATATTTCAATGCAGGGCTTAGGCATTGAAGCGCCTGAGCGTTTAGGTGAAAAGGGTGATGAATTTCATGTCACATTGCGTATAACCATCGCTGGCGTGGACCAACTGTTAATGACGCCTGTTCAATTGAGAACATCAAAAGCGGTTGAAGAAGGGGTCTATACACACGGTTTTAAATTTCAAACTTTGGAGACTGAAAGCAGTGTCTTACTGAGTGCCTTTGTGTATCAAAAAACATTAGTAAATTTGGGATATATTGATGAGTAAGACCAACACTTTTAAATTAGGCTTGATTATTAACCCTTTTGCGGGACTCGGCGGCAGTGTCGCGTTAAAGGGCAGTGATGGCGAAAATATTGTTGCAAAAGCGCTGTCATTAGGCGCTAAACCTATGGCGGCTAAACGCACTGAACTAGCGCTGGCGGTATTACAAGGTAAACATCTAGAGGTCATTACTTACCCTGCTGAAATGGGCGCTGATGTAGCTAAAAGCTTAGGTTTTAAGGTGACTGTCATTGGTGAGATTGAGTCGGGTTCAACAACGGCTGAAGACACTAAACGTGCTGTAAAAGAGCTGATTAATTTCGGTGTCGACTTGCTGCTGTTTGCTGGTGGTGATGGCACGGCTCGAAATATAGCCTCAATCGCGGGAGATGAGCTTACGGTCTTAGGCATTCCAGCGGGGGTTAAAATACATTCTGGTGTCTACGCGATTACGCCCAGAGCGGCCGGTGAAATAGTCGCGCTTTTAGTGTCCGGAAAGATGCTGACCTTAGGCCATCAAGAAGTGCGTGATTTGGATGAGGATGCCTTTAGAAAAGGCAGCGTAAAAGCTAAATATTATGGCGAGATGCAGGTACCTCAAGAGCATCGTTATTTACAGAATGTGAAAAGCTCTGGTAGAGAAGTAGAAGAATTGGTTATTGCAGACATCGCCGCAGATGTTGTAGAGCAAATGCAAGATGATGTGTTTTATGTGATAGGTTCAGGTACAACCGTTCAGGCAGTGATGCAAGAAATGGGTCTAGAAAATACTTTGCTGGGTGTTGATTTGGTCAAAAATGGCCAACTAATTGCAAAAGATTGTACGGCTGAGCAATTAATAACGTTGACGCACAATGTACAAACCAAAATTATTCTCACTGTTATCGGCGGGCAAGGGCATATTATTGGCAGGGGCAATCAGCAATTATCTACTCAACTTTTAGAAAATGTGGGTAAGCAAAATATAATTTTATTGGCGACCAAAACCAAGTTAAATGAATTAAAAGGTAGGCCACTTATTTGCGATAGCCACAGTGAAAGTTTGAATTGGCAATTCAGTGGGGTTATTCCAGTTCTCACAGGTTATCACGATAAAGTACTGTATCGAATAGCAACACCCTAAAGCAATCAAGCCTCTTCAACTTAGTGTTTAGAAATTTCGCGCATAAGCAAAGTGACATCAATATCTAGATTTTCTGCCATATCATTAATATTGATATTATTAGGCGGTATTTTAGGCAGAGTATAACCTTTAGTTTGTGGTAACTTTAACAGTGCAGGTTGCTTTTTATTTATCTTATTAATGATTTTTTCATGCACTTGGGTTAATTGTTCAATAGAAAGATTTTCTAATAAGGTAAAAAATTCAGTTTCAGTCATGAGCTTTACGAATATGATTAAAGTAAAAAAGTCTGTTAACTCTCGAATTACTTGAAAAAAACGGATGATTAGCGGGGTAGCTAGCTAGATTTAATTAATCTTTTTCATTATAAAAACATTTTCTAAACACATTTTGCCTCTTGTGCCGTTATACCACAACCTTTGAGGACTATTTTTATTAAGGTATCGGTTGCGTCAGTGAAATCGTCCTCGCTAATAGTAGCCGTTTTAAGGTGTAAACAAATCTGCCAATTAAAATCAGCATAGGTTTGTGTAGAAGCCCATAAGCTAAAGAGTAAATGTAAAGGATTAATATTATCCATCATCCCCCTGTCGATCCACTGTTGCAATTTCGCGGTAGAGTTACTTGTTTGCTGTGTTAGTTGGTCAATAATATCTTTAGGTAACGAAGGTGCACCGTGTAATATTTCATTGGCGAATACTCTGGAGGCGAAAGGGTGGTTTTTTGAAATCTGTATTTTAAGTTTAATATAATCAGTCAAAGCGGCACCGGGGTGGTCATATTCATCAAAAGGTTGGGTTGCCATCAACAACGGTTGGATAAAACTATCTAATACACTTCGGTATAAGGTTTCTTTGCTGTCAAAATAATAGTAGATATTCGCTTTAGGTAAGTTGATGCTTTTAGCAATATCGGCAATTTTAGTCCCTGCATAGCCGTTATTTGCGAATTTTTCACAGGCGGCATTTAATATAATAGCTTTTTTTTGGTCACGATTTATCGGCGCCATAATACTTTTGAAACCTAGAATTGATTAGAGCACAGTGCTAAAGTTTTGGTTTTTTTGGTAGACACATTTGCCAAAACTGTAAGTGGCATCAATCGCCCTATCGTCACCTAGAATCATCAGTATAAACAAAGTCTCTTCGATAGAGCTAGAGTGTTGCAGACGGTAATCTATCAGTGGCGTAGCGGCTAAATCTAATACGGCAAAATCCGCTTCACTAGTGGCCTTTAAATTACCAATTTTGGCGTCTAATTTGAGAGCTTGAGCACCGGCTAAGGTCGCTAAGTAAAATGCCTTCACTGGATTTATCTGCTGCTCAGAAAGTTGGCAGACTTTATAGGCCTCCTGCATGGTTTGCAACATAGAAAAACTTGTGCCACCACCTATATCAGTACCTAAGGCAACCTGCACTTTGTGTTGTTGCATCTGGCTTAAGTTAAATAATCCGCTACCTAGGAAAGTGTTTGAGGTAGGGCAAAATGCCACGGCTGAATCAGTGCAGGCCAGGCGCTGGCATTCACTGTCACTGAGATGGATAGCGTGGGCAAAAACCGACCTATCAGTTAACAAGTTATATTTATCATACACCGCTAAATAATTTTCACATTCGGGAAATAATTCTGCCACCCAGTCGATCTCTTGTTTATTTTCACTCAAATGGGTGTGCAGATAGAGATCGGGATATTCGGCGAGTAATTTCCCCGCCATCGCTAGCTGTTGGTCACTACTGGTGGGGGCAAACCTAGGGGTCACGGCGTAACTTAAACGATTTTTACCGTGATATTTTTCAATCAGTGCCTTGGAGTCATCATAGCTACTTTGTGCGGTGTCGGTTAAATAATCAGGTGCGTTGCGATCCATCATTACCTTGCCCGCAATCATCCGCAAATGTTGTTTATCCGCTTGATCAAAAAAGGCTTCGACTGACACTTTGTGCACAGAGCCAAAAACTAAGGCTGTGGTCGTGCCGTTCTTTAGTAACTCGTCGAGAAAAAATTTTGCAGTGCTTTCGCAGTGTTGCCGATCTGCAAATTTGGCTTCAGCTGGGAAAGTGAAGTTTTCCAGCCAGTCTAGCAGTTGTTCTCCGTAGGATGCGATAACCTCGGCTTGGGGATAGTGAATATGGGTATCGATGAAGCCGGGAATAATGAGCTTATTGCGGTGTTCTATGACCTCGATATTAGAGTGGCCCGCTAACACTTTTTCAGCGTCGCCTATCTGTTGTATATGACCGTCTTTGACTATTTATACACCATCTTCAAAATATTCATATGTGTCTTCAAGGTGGCCTAAATCGGGGTCTGTTAGACAGTGAAAAATAGCACTGCGATGGGCAATAGTGGTCTGGCTCATGGTCAATTCTCTTCACTGTAATTTTTTAAAGTGGATGCTGGGTTTGACTGATCAAAGTGGATTGTGCTCAAGTCGTTTTGAGCCACATTGTCAGTGCCTAAGGCCTTTTCACTTTTTTGGCCACGATAAAATTCTATCAATTGAGCGGAGACAGAAATGGCTATTTCTATGGGCAATTTTCCCTTATTCTTAGTAATGCCTATCGGGCAGCAAATGCTATTGATCTGCGCGCTACTAAAACCTTTGTTTGAGAGACGCAGCCTAAATTTTTTCAATTTAGTTGCAGAGCCAATTAACCCTATGAAACAGTGTCTATTTTGTTTAAGCAGCGCTTCGCACAGTTGTTGATCAAGCTGATGATTATGCGTCATAATCAAAATATAGCTATTATCCGCAATCTGATCAATGCCTAATATGACCTCATCGAGGATAATTTTTTCAGTGTTTCTGGGCAGATTATTGGGAAATTGTTCTCGCCTGCTATCTATCCATTTAACTGTGCAAGGCAGCTCGGCTAACAGAGTGACCAGTGCTTTGGCTATGTGACCTGCGCCGAAAATCACGACTGCCTGCTGGTGGGGGTAAAACGCTTCGAATAAGAGTTCAATTTGACCGCCACAGCACTGGCCTAAACTGGCCCCTAAGGAGAAGCGTTGAATGTAGGCCTGTGTCGATTTGTCACCCAGCATAGTGCGTGCGCGCTTGATCGCTTGGTGTTCTAAATGACCGCCGCCAATGCTGTAGTAACTCTTTGCCATACTGACTAACATTTTGCTCCCTATGGCTCTTGGGGTAGAGCCTTGAGCTGAAAAAATAGTCACCAGTGCGCAGGCTTCTCCTCTTTGTGAAAGCATTGAGAGTGTGTCGTTCCAACCAGTATTCAAGGGCTATTCTCCGGGTTTTCTTGTTGCGCTCGCACAACAGCCCAAAGAACAGCTTCAGGCGTAGCAGGGGAGGGGAGGTTGCAGACTTGCCCGCTAGCAGATACGCTGGTGATCGCATCTTTAATTGCACACCATACTGAAATAGCTAACATAAACGGCGGCTCTCCGACCGCTTTAGAATGATACACAGTGTCCTCAGGATTTTTTCGGTTTTCGACTAATTTGACTCTGAAATCATTCGGCATATCTGTAATAGCAGGGATTTTGTAGCTCATAGGGTTGCTGGTTAATAATCGTCCATTATCAGCCCAGACTAACTCTTCCATGGTCATCCAGCCCATGCCTTGAACAAATCCACCTTCTACTTGGCCAATATCAATACGTGGGTTTAAAGAATCGCCTACGTCATGCAAAATATCAGTGCGCAGTACTTTATATTCCCCAGTTAAGGTATCGATAATGACTTCGGAACAGGCCATCCCAAACGAAAAATAATAAAATGGCGTGCCAAAGGCTTTTTCTCGATCGTAGAATATTTTGGGAGTGCGATAGAATCCCGTACTGGAAAGTGACACTTGGGCCATATAAGCCGCTTGAATGAGCTCGACAAAGCTAATAACTCTCGTGCCAATTTGAATATGATTATTGACGAACCTGATGTCATCCCCAGAGATTTCATAGTGATTTCGGGCAAAACTAATCAGTCTTTTTTTGATCGTGCTGGCCGCATTTTGCGCTGCTTTTCCATTGATATCAGTGCCAGATGATGCGGCGGTGGGAGATGTGTTGGGCACTTTGTCAGTATTGGTCGCCGAGACGAATATGCTTTGGATATCAACTTGAAACTCTTCTGCGACCACTTGGGCAACTTTAGTATTGAGCCCTTGGCCCATTTCAGTGCCGCCATGGTTCAAGTGAATACTGCCATCTGTATAAATGTGTATCAGCGCCCCTCCCTGGTTTAAAAAGGTAGCGGTAAAAGAAATACCAAATTTTACCGGCGTAAAGGCCAGGCCCTTTTTTAAGTGATGCGATTGTTGGTTAAACTGTTCCACGTGTTTTCGGCGCTGATAATAATCACTGCTTTGCTCTAACTCAGCCGTCATTTCATCCAGTAAGTTACCTTCAACCTTTTGCCCGTAATGGGTCAAATTGCGTTGATCTTTTTGATAGTAATTTAGTTTTCGCACGCACAGTGGGTCAAGACCTAGAAAATGGGCGATATGATCCATAATGTTTTCGATAGCGACCATTCCCTGGGGGCCTCCAAATCCTCGATAGGCGGTATTTGAAGCACGATTAGTCTTACAGCGATAGCCGGTTATTTCTGCATTACCTAAATAGTAAGCGTTGTCAGAATGAAACATCGCGCGATCGACGATAGATCCTGATAGGTCAGGGGAATAGCCGCAATCGGCAAACAAATCTAGCTTTAGACCAGAAAGTAGCCCCTCTTGAGTAAATCCTACGTCATATTCAACTAAAAAAGGGTGACGTTTACCTGTCATCCGCATGTCTAGCTCGCGAGGAAGACGCATTTTACAGGGCTTTTTAGTGAGATGAGAAACCAGCGCAGCAAGACAAGCAGGCTGAGCTGCTTGGGTTTCCTTGCCGCCAAAGCCGCCACCCATGCGGCGCATATCTACCATGACTTTGTTCAAAGGCACATCAATGACTTGAGCAACCAGTTTTTGCACTTCACTAGGGTGTTGTGTGGAGGCAAAGACTAGCATGCCACCTTCTTCGGTCGGCACGGTACTGCTGATCTGAGTTTCTAAATAGAAATGCTCTTGCCCGCCAATCGATAAACTCCCGGTTAAACGCTGTGAGGCTTTGGCCAAAGCGCTTTCGGCATTACCTATGGTATGGCGATGGGGTTGCATAACATAATGTTTTAATGCATGTGCCCGCTTGATATCAAGCACCGGTTGAAGTGGCGTGATTTCAACTTTTGCCAAGCTTGCAGCATGCTTTGCAGTGGCCATAGAATTGGCAGCAACGACGGCGACTACTTGACCTATAAATTCAACTTTATCTTTTGCGAACAGTAAATCGCCCGGCAGTACCGGACCAATGTCAGCATGTCCAGGGATATCCTTAAAGCTAACGACACGTTCAACGCCGACTACTTTAAGGCAATTTTCAACATTTATGCTGTTTATGATGCCGTGAGCGACGTGGCTTAATATTGGATATAAGTGCAGCTGATTGGGGAATTCTAGGCGGTCATCAATATAAATAGCTTCACCAGTGACATGGCGTTCTGCGCTCTCATGTGCCACTTTTTTACCGACCCCTGTGCTGATGTCTGAACGTATTTTAGTCATCATTTGGCTTTGACTTAAGGGATTTTTGGTCTGATTAGACATAGTCAGATATCCTTGTCTTAGCGCTGCTAGGTAAGTCGTCTGCAGATTCAATGTATAATTTTTGCAACAAATTTTGCGCCACTCTTAAGCGGTATTGACTAGACGCTCTAAAGTCAGAAAGTGGTTGAAAATCATCAGCCATTAAGGGGATAGCCGAGGCCAGACTCTGTTGATCAAAAACATTCCCCAATAGTGCCGCTTCAGTTCTATAGGCTCGCTTGGGAATCGCCGCCATTCCGCCGTAGGCGAGTTTGATGTCTAGCACTTTATGGTCTTTATCTAATAGCAGCCAACTAGCGGCACAAATAGCTGAAATATCGTCATCTAAACGTTTAGATACTTTATAAACTTTAAAAATAGTTCGACCACCGTCCAGCCTATCATTGGGTAGAGGTAATATTATTTTTTCAATAAATTCTGAAGCTTGCAGTTGGGTTTTACGATAATCTATGAAAAAATCTTGCAGTGGTATTCGCCGTGTTTTAGCGTCTTTTCTCAACACCAGTTCAGCACTTAATGCAATTAAAGCGGGGGGAGTATCGCCAATCGGAGAGGCATTGGCAATGTTGCCCCCCAGTGTCCCTTGATGTCTCACTTGTAAAGAGGCAAAGCGTTCCAGAAGTGCCGAGAAATCTGGGAAAAAATCTGCAAGCTGTGTTTGACATTGATCAAGTGATACAGCGGCGCCAATTTCAATATGTTCTCTTGTGACCTTAAATATATTTAATTCAGGTACTTGATGAATATCGATTAAGCGCTTGAATTTTTGACCTTGCTGCGTAACGTTTAAGCTTAGATCTGTGCCGCCAGCCACTATATTAGCGTTCGGATAGCGGGTCAGTATTTGCGCTAATGAGTTAATGCTTTTAGGCATATGACAATGTTGGTCTGCATGTGCAAGAAAAGCCTCTCTATGCTTTGAGCGCTGCATGATTTGTTGTAATTTTTCAACCGTCTTGAGCTCTGTAAGACTGAATTGATCTGGCGCTTGCTCTTGTAATGCCTGTTGTGCCGCTTTGTCAATGGCGCCATATCCAGTGCATCGGCATAAGTTTCCGGCCAATGCCTCTTGCACTTTATATCGGTCGTATTGATTCTCGGCTTTGTGTAACGCAAACAGTGACATCACAAAACCTGGAGTACAGAAACCACATTGCGATCCATCGGTATCGACCATTGCCTGTTGGCAATAGTGCAATTTTTGGTTGTGTTTTAGGTCTTCTACTGTGATCAGTTGCCTAGCGTTCAATGCACTCATAAATGTGATACAGGCATTGATGTTTTTATAGAGTAATTGATCGCTGTGACGGTCTATTTCAGCCACTACGACTGTACAGGCTCCACAATCCCCTGAAGCACACCCCTCTTTGGTTCCAGTGCGTTGACGATGCTCTCGCAAATATTCTAAGACAGTGGTATTAGGGTCGATATCTTCGATACTTACAAGCTCATTGTGGAGCAAAAACTCAATCACTTTAGCTCTCCTCTCTTCGTTATACAAATCAGCTCAAAACGCCATATACCTTATACAAATTACTTTTCAAAATATGTTGTAATTAACAAGATTTGGTTATTGACAGTTATTGTTCAATTAGACTAAAAGCTGACTTTTCGGTCAAGTTTTTATTGTGAACAGAAAGTGTATTTTTGATTAAGAGAGAAAGGAGTAGAAATGTAATGTGGCAAGACTTACAGAGTGCCATGAGAAAATTGCGCTTGGCGATGGAATGATTTTTATAAAAGTCTTGATGATTGGCGAGGGGAAACTGAAAATTGAAAATGACAAGTCGCATCTTATCGAAATGAAAGGAGTGACGACTCCTTTCATTTCCTATAGCACTGGTTACTAACTGACAAGCGAGAAAAACTCCGCGCGCGTCGCGGGTCTGCCTCTAAATGAGCCCAGTAACATAGAGGTTTTCATCGTGCTGTTTTGTTTCTCTACGCCGCGCATTTTCATACACATGTGTTCTGCCTCAAGCACAACTCCTACGCCTTCGGCGTCAGTTACTTGCATGATAGCTTCGGCAATTTGCTTGGTCATGTTTTCTTGGATCTGCAGTCTTCGGGCAAACATATCGACTATGCGCGCTATTTTAGACAAGCCTATTACTTTGCCTTGAGGGATATAGGCTACATGCGCTTTGCCGATAAAAGGCAACATGTGATGTTCGCATAAAGAGTAAAATTCAATATTTTGCACAACAACCATTTCACTATTATCTGACGGAAAAAGCGCGTTGTTAACCACTTCATCTAAAGATTGTGTGTACCCTTGTGTGAGATAACGCATGGCTTTTGCCGCACGACTAGGGGTATCTAGAAGCCCTTCACGAGTTAAATCTTCTCCAATGCTTTGTATAATATCGGCAAATGCTTTTTCCATTTTAACCAGTCGCTCCAACAGATATGAATAAAGAGGCTAACTTACTGCAAGTTTATAATAAGGTAAAGTATATTGTGCCGATATAGCGATGGTTTGAGTACGATGCGGTGAATCTTAGTCAGCATTTCATTTTCTGCGCCGCAATAAAACATATAAAGCCCCAGTACCCCCATCTTTTGGTTGGGCTGAGCTGAAAGCGAGAACTTCAGGAAGCTGTCGCAGCCAATCATTGGTATAAGACTTCAGCATAGGTGATGAGCCCGATTGACTATAGGCTTTACCGTGAACTACTAGGACTATTTGTTTTTGCTGTTGGTAGCTGCTGCGGATAAATTGACTTAGATGATTGCGTGCATCTTCAATATTTAAACCGTGTAAATCAATACCTTGTTCCCAAGGCAAGTGCCCTTTACGCAGGCGTTGCAGGGTTTTAAGTTGGATCCCTGGGGCGCTAAAATGCAATGCCTGATCTGAATCAACCATGGCCACTGTCTCTGTGCTGAGCCCATCGGCTACTTGGCTGATATCTTGAGTTGCCTGGTCTCTATGGTAAGCCTTATCGCTGCGCTTACTTAATTTTTTCTTGAGGTATAAATTTACTTTATCTTGGCTAAAAGGCGTGATGTCTTCGACGGCTTCTGCAAAGTTATCAGCTAGCTTCTCAGGTAAGTCCGGCTTAGTATCAAAAATAGGGGCAAGGTGCGGTTCGTCAAAGTCTGGCATGGTGTTTTTTTTCATTATGATATATGCCCCCAGTATAATATTTTATTGCTCTACCAGCGAGTCGCAAGCAGATTAATTGTAGATTCTTTCTTTTTTTTCGTGAAATAGACCGCTTAAGTATTGAAAGCGGCGAATATCTATAAGCCTAAACGACTGTCGTAATGACAGATTTCACTGCTGCTATTATCACCAGTTTAAGTAATCTATAGCCTTTGATAATAGACCCTAAATACTTAACCTCTTTATTGCCCAGTATTGTTCTGTCGGTTATAGGTTTACCTATAATTAACCGGCCCTTGGGGGTACAATAGCTTGTTTAAATAATGTGTTAGAAGCTAAATGATTGAACAAGAACAATGTCTGGAAAGTTTAGAGAGCCTGCGCGATTACATTCGCCTGTGTTACTCCAAAATGATGCAGCAAAAAGTCTATCTAGGTCATGGTCATGTGTCGGCCATTGACGAGGCAAAACAGTTAGTATTAGCGGCGGTATATTTACCTTGGGATGCGGATGAGATTGTTTTAGATGGTAAATTATTACCTTCAGAGCGACTCAGGGTGCTCGCTTTTATCGACCGTAGAGTGCTAAAGCGCGAACCTGTGCCTTACATTATAAAAGAAGCATGGTTTATGCACATGCCATTTTATGTTGATACGCGGGTGCTCATTCCTCGCTCACCGATAGCGCAGATGATAGAAAACAGCTTTAGCCCGTTTCTGCGCCCAGGACCCGTTGACAGAATACTTGACCTTTGTACAGGGTCCGGGTGTATTGGCATAGCTTGTGCTTTTGCTTTTGAAGAGTCGGCTGTCGATATTGCTGATATTAGCCCTAGTGCTTTAGAAGTCGCGGCGGTCAATGTTGCGCGATATGAATTGCAAGATCAGGTCAGTATTATTGAAAGTGATCTGTTCAGTAACATAGTCCACAAATATGATCTTATCGTCAGTAACCCGCCCTATGTTGATAAAAATGATTTAGCGGCAATGCCAGCTGAGTATCAACATGAACCGGCAATCGCGCTAGGCAGTGGTGATGATGGGCTGTATTTATG
Source organism: Gammaproteobacteria bacterium (assembly GCA_034111875.1). GTDB lineage: Bacteria > Pseudomonadota > Gammaproteobacteria > Pseudomonadales > Balneatricaceae > Rs1. The sequence continues at coordinate 20,052 of JAWUWK010000036.1, read as the reverse complement.
TAAGAAAATGTTGGCGCAAGCGTCTGATTGTTTAGCAGATGATGGGTTGTTAGTGATAGAAGTTGGCAATAGTGAGACACACTTAATGCAGCAATATCCGCAAGTGCCTTTTATCTGGATAGATTTAGTGGGTGGCGGAAATGGCGTGTTTGCTATTAGTGCCAAAGATTTAAAGCAGTATCGGGCGTTATTCGAATCGTAATAAAGCTGTTTGATATGTCATTTTATGTAGAGGGAAGTGGGCGATATGTCTGGGAATAGTTTTGGAAAATTGTTTAGTGTAAGTTCTTTTGGTGAAAGTCACGGACCTGCTTTGGGCTGCATAATTGATGGCTGTCCGCCAGGCGTGGAATTAACGGTTGAAGACTTGCAAGTGGATTTGGACAGACGTAAGCCTGGGACCTCTCGCCATACTACTCAACGTCGTGAAGCGGATGAAGTTGAAATTTTATCGGGAGTGTTTGAGGGCAAAACCACAGGTACCTCGATTGGGTTGTTGATTCGTAACACAGATCACCGCTCCAAAGACTACGGTAATATAAAAGATACCTTTCGACCGGCTCATGCTGACTATGTCTACACCCATAAATACGGCTTTCGAGATTACCGCGGTGGTGGTCGTGCATCTGCCAGAGAAACTGCAATGCGCGTTGCAGCTGGCGCGGTTGCGAAAAAATTCCTCGGCACTAAAGGTATAAAAGTAAGAGGCTATTTATCTCAATTGGGCCCAATTAAAATAAATGATCAGCATTTTGACTGGGATAATGTTGATCAAAACCCCTTCTTTTCACCCGATAAGACGGTAGTCGCAGCGATGGAAAACTACATGGATGCCCTGCGTAAAGAAGGGGACTCTATCGGCGCCAAAATCTGCGTTCACGCCATGGGCATGCCCGTGGGGCTAGGTGAACCAATTTTTGATCGTATCGATGCTGAAATAGCGCATGCGTTAATGAGCATCAATGCCGTAAAGGGGGTTGAAATAGGCGATGGTTTTGCTTGTATTGAACAAAAAGGAACACAACACAGGGATGAGATAACCGCTCAGGGATTTTTGTCTAATCACTGTGGTGGTGTGTTAGGAGGTATTACCACAGGACAAGATCTGATTGCCCATATTGCCTTAAAGCCAACGTCTAGTTTGCGTCTTCCCGGTAGGTCAGTGGATATTCATGGCAACGAAATGGAAGTGATTACCAAAGGACGCCACGATCCTTGTGTTGGTATCAGAGCAACCCCGATTGCTGAAGCGATGTTGGCTATAGTTATAATGGATCATTACTTGCGTGATCGCGGTCAGAATGCTGATGTTGAAGCAGAGTATACAATTCCAACATAACGGGTCATACAGGCGAACTGTCTAGAGGGCTGGTCGGTCATTCAAAGGCTGTGGCTGGATATGAGTAAACAGCAGCCTATCGAAGCAAAAATTGAGTGACAGAAGCCAGAGAGAGGAGCGGTCAAAAACCTTTCTCTGGAATCTTAGAGACTAACGGCTAATGATCGATTTTAATCGATCTTGGCTTCATTGTATCCGGGACTTCACGCACTAAATAAACATGTAGCAATCCGTTTTCCATGTTAGCTTTCACCACTTTAACATGATCTGCTAATTGAAAACGTCTTTCAAAGTTACGCGCTGCAATGCCCTGGTATAAATAATGTGGATTATTGTCATCCGCAGGTTTTTCACCACTGATGCTAATGCTGCCTTGCTCATAATTAATCTGCAGTTCATCAAAACTAAATCCGGCTACCGCCATTGTGATACGGTATTCATTTTCACTGAGTAATTCGACATTATAAGGTGGAAAGGCGGGTTGTTCGTTTCTATTGGCGCTATCAATGATGCTCGCTAAGCGATCAAAACCAATAGCAGAGCGGTATAGTGGGGTTAGATCTAACGTTCTCATATTCATATCCTTTTAAGCAATATGTTATGGAGCAAAGGCAAGTTATAGACTCTGTTATTGCCTTGTTCCCGATGACACTTATCCGAAGACTAAGTGGAAAACACTCAACATTTAAGACACTGAAAAGTGTAGTTAAAAGCAGCCTCTGATGAGCGCTGCTAAGATTTATATGAGGCTTGAAAAATGAATATCAAGGGGGGGAGATAAAAAGCAGTATTAGTTATAGTACTTCACGGTTAAATTTTTTGACATCATTGGTGATACTAACATCAACTTCAGAAGCTGGAATTTTGAAGTCATATACCCGTTGCCAGATCTCATTCTGCGGAGTGCGCTCCCATACTGTGCCGGCATTATAGTTAACCAATTCGATTAAACTTTCATCCATCTCGCAAAGAGTCGCCAGAGGTACTGGCAACATATTGGCTAATTCGTTGGCTAAATAGTCATCGTCTTCGTACCCTGTGTACATTCGCCAGCCCGTATCATTGAGGTGTTCGGGCACTGTTTTGTAAATGAAACGAATGGGTAGCTTGTCATCAAAACAAAGTTTGGACGCTAAGGCTAAAAAGCCACTTTTTGTCTGATTAGTCTCACTCACATTTATCTCCGTAAAAGGGCGTTGAATTTTCGCGATTTTAGCAGATAATGCTATCATTGTCTGTTCTTAAAAGTTTTAGTCACTAGGGTACTTGTAATGGATTTACCAATTTATTTAGCCGGTCTAGCGTCACTCATTGTGATCATAGACCCGATAGGTACGGCGCTAGTTTTTCACTCTTTAGTGCCACCGGAAGACAAAAGATTTCGCTTGTTTATGGCGTTCAAATCGGTATCGATAGCGACCGCTTTACTGCTGCTATTTGGCCTTTTCGGTGAGCCTTTTTTAAACCTGCTGGGCATTAGTATTCATGCCTTTAGAATATCAGGAGGAATTCTACTGTTCTTTACAGCGTTTAATTTAATCACCAAAGATGCAGACTTAGGTGTCAGCTTAGGAAAAAAAGATATATCGGTCTTCCCCATGGCAATTCCTATGATGGCGGGCCCAGGATCGCTCACTTTGGCAATATTACTTTTCTCAAAATCCGATCAGTTTAGTGCTGACATGGCGGTTGTTGCTTCCATCGTGACGATCACTTTAGCGACACTAGGCTGCATGCTAGTGTCTAGGCATTTAAAGCGCGTCATTGGCAAAACAGGTGACGATATTCTACGACGCTTTCTAGGGGTTATATTAGCCGCTTTGGCGATACAATTCATCTACGATGGGATTGTCAATATCACGGGTAGTTGAGCGAACGAGTCAGTTGCTATGATCGGTAAAGAAAGTTGAAGTGACCGGTGACTGTTGTTTTCGATTGCCTCAATATAATGATTTAATTGTCACTATAATCTTCAATGGTTATTATGAAAACACGCTGCTGGTACTATTATCTTTCAAAAAAGAGCAGGCAAGTTGAGTTACATGAAACGTTTAAACAATCTGTCAATTTGAGTCAGTTGCAGTTTTCTAATAGGATCGCGAGCATGCTTAGGGTAATCGCTCATACTTTCAAGTTCTCGACTATGCGTGATTTTATGGGTAAAGCGCATCACTTCATCTAATTCTGTATGCCATTTATCAGACAGCAATTGGTGTACGTCTTCTAACAATATAGCGTTTTCTAAATCTAAGTTCCAAGCTCTGGGATTAAGATTATTGCCAGTAATTAAATGACGTTGGTTGTCAGCAACGATACCCTTTAAATGAAAGCTGTGGGTACCATTACGCCATAAATGGATGTTTAATAAACCACTATCAATAAAATGTTGATAACGTTTTATAAATCTGAACAATAAAATTTCATATATATAGGGGATAATGCCAATTTTAGAAAAATCTTGGTCCTGGGGAATATAGAAATCGTTAGCTGTTTTATCGCCGATCACCATGGTTATATTTATGCCACGATTGAGTGCTTTTTTGACATCTCTAGCGAGAATTTTTGGCAAATTAAAATACGGTGTAAAAATTACTAGAGACTGACGGCTATTCTTAACCATATCTCTGATGCTATTGTTAACTTTGTTACTGCGTGCACCAAAGCCAGCCATTGGGATTGCCTTAATTAGTCCGGCTTTATCAGCGTGGACTTGGGTGCTGTAATTAGAGTACTTTAACAGTGATTTTTGTTTTTTAGCAAACTCATTTTGAGTTTTTTTATCTAGTATTACCGAAGTATTGAGCAGAGGTGAGAAGCCAGGTTGGATGATAAATCGATGTAAATAATCTATCATTGAATCGGCTAAATCTGCGCAACGTAACACGTGGTAGCGATCAAAACGGCACTTTTCTGCTTGATGCAAATAAACATCATTGATACTGGCACCAGTGTAAATTACCGTTTGATCGAATATTAAACCTTTTAAATGTAGTACACCAAAAAGCTCTTTGGTCTTTACCAAGACACCATAGATGTCTATTTTATGTGGGTACTGTTCGGCTATTTTTCGATAAAAATCTTGATTACCTAAGCCGTTAGCCTCGCCAATTAGGCCTCTTTGAGCACGGTGGGCGTCTACAAAAATTTTAATGTTTAAATTTGGTTTGTTTTGTTTTGCTTGATAGAGTGCGTGGAGTATATCTCTCCCGGCGTCATCTTCTTGCAAGTATAAAGCGGTAATATAGATGCGTTGTTGAGCATTATTAATCTGCTCTAAAATAGCGCTCTTAAATGCTTTAGCGCTGGGAATAATACTAATGTCATCTACATTTAAAGATATTTGATGAACGTTGGCTGAAGTAGTAAATAGCATTTAATTCTTTTATTTATATAAACAAGTCGAGAATATAGCATATTAAATGTTAGAAATGCAGCATAAGAAGGTAACATTCGACGGCTTTTTACTAGGTTTGAAGGGTAATAGCAGGGGCGATGTTCGTAGACTTGAAGGAATGATTTAATGGGTTAGTAAAAGGCAAAATAATAGACTAAAAAGCTTGAATTAGAGTGTACAACTAATTCATTAATGACCTGTAAATATATCTTATGAAATGGCGAAAAAGTCTGTAAAAACGATAGTAAAAGGCCCTGGCTGCAGCTCAAGAGCCGGGGACACTGGCGGAGGGAGTTTAATGATTAGTGGCGCTAGCTATCGCTTGAATTTTAGCCACTATAGCGCGAAGGCCATTACCGCGAGTTGGACTGATATGTTGTTCTAAATCGAGTTTTCTGAAATATTCTTGTATGTCAAACGCCAATATTTCAGATGCGGTTTTATGGTTATACGCCGCCATTACTAACGCGAGTAGACCTCGAACGATGATGGCGTCAGAATCAACTACAAAACTCAATTTTCCAGCACTGGCCTGTACGTCAATCCATACATTACTCTGGCAGCCTTTGACTAAACGCTCTTGGGTTTGCAGTACTGCCTGCATCTTTGGCATCTCTTCGCCAAGATCTATCAAGTATTTATAACGCTCTTCCCAGTCATCAAAAAAATCTAAGTCTTGAATAATGTCTGTGGTGCTTGGCAATGCCATAAAGTAGCCTTCGTTTTGGTTTATGGAGACACCTTCGCTCGTTACGTTGTGCAAAGGTCTTTTATAGAGTTTATAGGTAAAGACGCTGGTTTTGACTGTGAGTGCTATTGCCTTTGTGATGCTATCGGCTGGCTAAAAGAACAGCCCTGTTTCCAGTTGCGCTTCCTCACTCATCATATCTTTATGCCAGGGTGGATCAAAAATCAATTCGACATTAACTTGTTCTACATAAGGGGCTTTGGCCACTCGGTATTCAACATCACTGACTAAAATAGGGCCCATGCCGCAACCTGGAGCAGTGAGTGTCATTTTTATATTGGCTGTTTTGCTGGCTTGGTCAATAGCGACGGCATAAATAAGCCCAAGGTCCACCAAGTTCACAGGAATCTCTGGATCATAAACGCTCTTAATAGCTTGCCACACCTGATCTAAATCAATCTTACCGGTAGTGTTCGCTGTAAAGCTAATAACTTCAGCTTCTCTACCGATTGCATGGGCGTCGGTACCGTCTATTCTTAGCATGTTTCCCTGCCAAGTCACAGTATAGTTGCCCCCTAGGTCTTGATTAATACTGATAAACTGGCCCGCGGGAATAGTAGTCATTTGGCCTGAGGGAACGCGCCGAGCAGGACATTCTTGCTGGGTAACCACCATGTTTTGTTGCATAACAAATCTTCTTTGCAAAGTATCTAAGGTTGGACAGAAAGCATAAGCATATTCACTGTTAAATCAAGCAGATCTAAGCGTTTACCAACATAATTTTAGTTAACTATAAGCTGCGCTGATGCTAAACTGTGAAACTCTCACCACATCCGCATTCTGCAATCACATTCGGATTATTGAATTTAATCACTCGATTTACACCTTCTAAGACATAGTCAATTTCAGTGCCTTTAGCAATTTCTGCTGCTTGGCCTGATACTGCTAATTTCACCTTAGGATTAAGCGAGAGCAGTTGGTCACCAACTTCTGTTTGTGAGACGTAGTCTAAGACATAAGCGTAACCTGTACAGCCGCTTTTTTTGATGCTTAAACGTATCAGCTGATCAGGGCTAGATTCGAGTTTTTGACTAAAGTGTTTAATGGCCTTGTCTGTCACTGTTATATCCACTAGTTGTGGGTCGTAAGTTTCAATAGACATAATGATCTCCAAGTTGTATTAGGCTAGCATTGACTTAACTTTTTGTAGGGCTGAAAAGAGCTGCTCTACTTCCTCGCAGGTATTGTATAAAGCAAAAGATGCTCTTGCGGTTCCCGGTACATTTAACCTATCCATTAAAGGTTCAGCGCAATGATGTCCGGTTCTAATGGCGATGCCTTGTCGATCGAGAATAAAGCCTATATCAGCCGGATGCCCGCGATCCATGACAAAGCTTAATACTGGTACTTTATCTTTTGCATTGCCAACGATGGATAAGCCAGAGAAATCGGTAGCCATCGCTGTTGCCTGATCAAGTATTTTGCTTTCATGAGCTAATAGGTCAGTTAAATTTAATTGTTTAAACCAGTTAACCGCTGCTGCAAAGCCAATAACATCGGCAATGTTCGGTGTGCCCGCTTCAAGCCGATAAGGCAAGGTATTCCAAGTGGCGCTTTGGTAACTGACATGAGCGATCATTTCGCCACCGGTCTGCCATACTGGCCAATTTTGTAGAAGCTGTTCTTTTCCCCAGAGTACGCCAAGACCGGTAGGGCCGTATAATTTGTGGCTTGAAAAGGCGTAAAAATCACAGCCGATACTCTGCACGTCAACTTCGCTGTGTGCGATGCCCTGTGCCCCGTCAATCATTACCAATGCATAACCTTGACTGGCTTGCTTTATAGTCGCAGTGAGTGATTGAATAGGGTTCAAAGTGCCTAAGGCGTTTGATGCATGTGGCAGCGTTGCTAATCGAGTGTTGGTATTAATTAGCTGAGTGTATTGCTTTATGTTTAACTCGCCATCATCGTTAATTGGTGCGACGATTAAGGTGGCTCCACTGATTTTGCAGGCTTGTTGCCAAGTCACTAAGTTCGCATGATGCTCCATTTGCGTCACTATCACTTCATCACTTGGGGTAAGCAATTTTGCTAAGCCATTGGCGACTATGTTGATAGACTCGGTTGCCCCAGAAGTCCAGATAACTTCATTGCGCGAGTTTGCATGGATGAATTCGGCGACAGTGTCGCGTGCGCCTTCGTATTTGCGGGTGGCTTCATCGGCTAACTGATGTGCACCGCGATGCACGTTAGAATTACAATTAGTGTAGTAATCGACAATGGCATCAATAACCACTTGTGGCTTTTGGGTGGTCGCTGCGTTATCTAAGTAGATCAGTGGTTTGTTATGCACTGAACGTTGAAGTATTGGGAATTCTTTGCGAATCTCGTGAACATCAAATGCCATGGTTATTGAATCTCCATATTGGCAAAACGCTGGCGTAAAATAGGCCGTAACCAATCGGCGATAGCGCTATTATTCATCAGATCGACAAGCTCGTTAATAAAACCAAAACTGAGTAGAACTTGGGCGTCAACTCGACTGATACCGCGAGATTGCAAATAAAACATCGCTTCCTCATCTATCTGGGCAATCGTCGCACCATGAGCACAGCGCACATCATCAGCGTAAATTTCCAATTCAGGTTTAGTGTTTATTTGCGCATTCTCTGACAGCAGTAAGTTGCGATTATTCATTTGCGCCAATATTTTTTGGGCATCTCTATGGATATGGATACGGCCATTGAAAATAGCATTGGCACGATCAGCCACAATACAGCGAACATTTTGCTCGCTAACGCCATTAGGTTTTGTGTGTTCGATCGCGCTGTGTAAATCGAACAGTTCTTTGCCGTCTAATAAATAAATCACATTTAATTTGGCGTTGCTGTGCTCCCCTGAGTGGATGATATCCATATCGACTCTGGACAGCTGGCTACCAAAACCAATTAAATTACTCTCGAGCTGAGAGGCTTCGCCTAAGTGGAAATGGCAACCGCCGATGCTAATAGCTTCCCCAGATTGCATGGCTAAACGATAATGTTCTAAGTGCGCCTTATCTGCAATTTGGTACTCGGCAAAACTTGTATTCAGGCACAGTGCATCGCCTTGTAATTGTTCAACCACCACGGCCTTCGCGCTTTCGCCCAAGCGCATTAGCACACGTGTGTGTGATTGTGAGCCACTACTAAAACCTTGCGCTATGCGTATTGGTTGCTCAATGACTGCCCCACAGGCAACATCAATAATACAGCCTTGAGTCGCTAGAGCATCATTTATCAGGCCGAAAAAATGCCGTTTAGGTTTGATTTTATTGAAGCTCTCTAGAGCCCAAGTTTGTGAGGCGCCGTCTGCAAGAGCGGAAATAGATAAACCGGCAGGCAGTGCGCTAGTGGAGGCTTGCGCATCAAAAATACCGTTAAAAAACACCAGATCGATAGCATTTAGATTAGGGATATCGCTCGTGTGATGAAAAGTGTCATTGGCCGGTTCAAATTTTGTTCTTTCGATGACATTTATAGGTGTATATTTCCAAGCTTCCGTCTGCCTATTTGGCCAGGGCGACTTTTTAAGCAGTGCCAGTGATGATTCACGTTTAGGCGAAAGCCAGTCGTTCACTTGTTCAGCTTCAGTGATTGCTTGGGCTAACCAGTTGCTCATACGTTTTCTTCCTGTGCATTTCTGTCGTATGACTCGAGCCAAGAATAGCCTTCGGATTCCAATTCTAATGCCAGCTCAGGACCACCGCTTTTGACGATTTTTCCATCGGCTAATACATGTACGAAATCAGGTTTAATATAATCTAAAAGACGTTGGTAATGGGTAATGACAATATAAGAGCGCTTGCCATCTCGCTGGCTGTTAATGCCGTCAGCAACCACTTTCAAAGCATCGATGTCTAATCCAGAATCTGATTCGTCTAAAATACTCAGTTTAGGTTCCAATAAAATCATTTGCATAATTTCATTACGCTTCTTCTCTCCCCCTGAAAAGCCTTCGTTAACGCCTCGCTTTAAAAAGCTCAAAGGCAGGTTAACTTGCTTGCACGCGCTCTTGGCACGTTTAAGGAAATCAGAGGAACTCAGGGCTGCTAAATTTCGACCGGAACGTTGAGCATCCACAGAGACCTTCAAGAATTCCATATTGCTAACCCCTGGGATCTCAACAGGGTATTGGAAGGCTAAGAAAAGCCCCGCTGCGGCACGCTCTTCTACTTCTAAATCGAGTAAGTCTTGTCCGTCGAGGGTGGCGGAACCCTGAGTGATTTCATAATTATCGCGGCCGGTTAAGGCGTAGCCAAAGGTGCTTTTTCCCGCGCCATTAGGGCCCATAATAGCGTGTACTTCACCGGCTTTTACAGAGAGCGTTAAGCCTTTAATAATGTCATTGTCAGCGATACTTGCGTGTAAATCATTAATTTTTAACATCTACTATAAATCCTAAAATCTTTGCTAAATGATCAGGCCTATCACCAAAAGGTGAGCCTGTAATGGGTGACTAGCCTACCGAACCTTCAAGACTGATTTCTAAGAGCTTTCCAGCTTCAACTGCGAACTCCATCGGCAGCTCTTTGAAAACTTCTTTACAGAAGCCGTTAACAATCATGGATACAGCCTTTTCAGGATCTAATCCGCGCTGACGGCATAAAAACATTTGGTCATCACTGACTTTAGAAGTGGTTGCCTCGTGTTCAACAATCGCCGTGGGGTTGCGGCTCTCTACGTAGGGGAAGGTATGGGCACCACATTTGTCGCCTATTAACAGTGAGTCACACTGAGTAAAGTTACGCGCGCCAGAGGAGCCTTTACCCATATGCACTAAACCGCGATAGCTGTTATTACTTTTTCCTGCAGAGATACCCTTTGAAATAATGGTTGATCGAGTATTTTTTCCCAAGTGAATCATCTTAGTGCCAGTGTCTGCCTGCTGTGCGCCACGGGTTAATGCAACAGAATAGAACTCGCCAATGCTGTTATCCCCTTTGAGGATGCAGCTCGGATATTTCCAGGTAACCGCGGAACCGGTTTCTACTTGTGTCCAAGAGATTTTAGCGCTGTCATGGCAGATGCCACGCTTAGTTACGAAGTTGTAAATACCGCCTTTGCCATTTTCATCACCGGGGTACCAGTTTTGTACCGTAGAATACTTAATCTCAGCATTGTCTAAACAGACCAGTTCAACAACGGCTGCGTGCAATTGATTTTCATCTCTTTGAGGTGCAGTGCAGCCCTCTAAATAACTAACATGGCTACCTTCGTCCGCAATGATTAAAGTACGTTCAAACTGACCTGTATTAAGTTCGTTTATTCTAAAGTAAGTGGACAATTCCATAGGGCAGCGGGTACCTTTAGGAATATAAACGAAAGATCCATCGGTAAAAACAGCGCAGTTTAATGCGGCAAAGAAATTATCTTTCTGACTCACCACTGAGCCAAGATATTTTTTAACTAATTCAGGGTGCTCTTTGATTGCATCTGAAATAGGGCAAAAAATAACCCCTTGTTCCTTAAGCTGTTCTCTGAAAGTAGTGACAACAGAAACAGAGTCAAAAACAACATCAACAGCAATCCCCGCAAGCTGTTGTTGCTCAATCAGTGGGATCCCTAATTTTTCATAAGTCCTCAATAGTTCAGGGTCAACTTCATCTAATGATTTAGGGCGCTCGTCCATGCTTTTCGGTGCGCTATAATACGAAATTGATTCAAAATCAATTTTATCGTAGTGTATGTGCGCCCAATCGGGTTCTGGCATTTTTTTCCAAATGGCAAACGCTTTAAGGCGCCAATCTAGCATCCACTGCGGTTCTTCTTTCATCGCAGAAATACGTTGTATTACACTTTCATCGAGGCCCGGATCAAAAGTCCGTGATTCTACGTCGGAGACAAAGCCAGCTTCATATTCTCTGGCTAACGCCTCATCTAGTTGATCTGTCATGTCTTGTTGCTCATTTAAATTACAAGGTTCTATGAATAAAATTCTATGCTGTCTATCAATTCACTTAGCTCTAGTGGCTATTTAAAGTGATAAAAAAGATGGCACAGCTATTAGGCTCTGTTTTCGCTAAAGATCAAATTTTGAATGCCATTTTGGCGCATTGAAATAAGGCCAATATCTTTTCTTTCAACTAAGGTTGTCAGGGTGATACCGCTAAGAAATTGATGAATTTGATCGCTTAAATCAGCCCAAAGATGATGGGTGAGGCAAAAATCCCCATGCTGGCAATCCCCTGAACCACCGCAACTTGTGGCATCAATTGACTCATTGACGGCGTCGATAATCTGCGCAATATTAATATCACTAAGGTTTCTGCTAAGCTGGTATCCACCGCCCGGTCCTCGAATACTGCAAACCAATTGTCCCTTGCGTAGTTTCGAGAAAAGTTGCTCCAAGTAAGAGAGTGAAATTCCCTGACGTTCAGAGATGCAAGCTAAGCTTATCGGGCCATCTTGCGTATGCAAAGCTAGATCTAACATAGCTGTGACGGCGTATCTGCCTTTAGTGGTTAAGCGCATTGGGCAATCCAGTGGTATAATCTAAAGACCTAATTATGGAGAAACCAAGTGTTTTAGTCAAGTATTCTCAGCGCTTTTATTCTCCGCTTTAAATTGAATAAAAAAATACCTTTAATGCAGTTACTAAAGGTTGCAGTAAAGTGCAGCTAAGTGAATAAAACAGGCTGTTCTGATGATAACAATCGCTCATCGACAAGCCTCATAAGAGCCTAATTCAAAGCGAAAAATCCTGTTAGAGGAGACGAATGTCGCAACATAAATTATTGGTATTTTAAACGTTGTCGATAGACTTTGTCGGGGTAGATGGTTTTGCCTTTAGAGCCATTGTAACGTGCTAAGGCTTTTACCATATTGCCTTTTTCTACCTTCAAATAGTGTTTTAAGATAGCGCATCCGTAGCGGATATTAGTAACAATATCGATAAGATTGTCCATCGGTCGACCAATTTCCAGCTTCCAAAAAGGCATTATTTGCATCAATCCTTGGGCGCCGGCAGGGGATATTGCAAAGCGGTTAAAATGACTTTCTGTTTCAATTAAGCCGAGGACGATATCGATTGGGAGTTTGTGGATAGAGGCTTGCGCATGGGCAGCTTTTAAAATGTTAATACGCTCTAATCTGTTATCCACTAAGTGTTCTATTCTACCAGACATGTCAATCAGCCATACCTCGGCATCAAAACGATCGGTAAAACTTGAAGCTTGGGAAATAGAGTGTTTGAGTGCCTTGCGCAGTGCAGGGCTAATATCTGAGTTTTGCTGTGCCTGTAAAGCACAGCTTATGCAGATTAAAAAAGCCTGCAGTATTGCCCGCCGATAGAATATCACTGTTTAGATACCGATTTTCTCAAGCAGAAATTGGCAGATACTATCTGAATTAACATCTTGTTTTTCAGCATCAGTGCGGCCTTTGTATTCGAAAGTGCCGGCCTTAATACCCCGCTCAGATATAACTAAACGGTGTGGCATGCCCATGAGTTCCATGTCGGCAAATTTGACCCCAGGACGTTCTTTCCTGTCATCTAAGAACACCTCGGCACCGGCGCTCAGTAAGGCATCATAAAGTCCATCAGTAGTGCTTCTTACTGCATCTGACTTGTCGTAGTTTAAGGGCACTAGTGCAATTTTAAAAGGGGCTAAATGCTGAGGCCAAATGATGCCGTTAGTGTCGTGGTTTTGTTCAATAGCGGCGGCGACTACACGAGTGATGCCGATGCCATAGCAGGCCATATGCATATGCTGAGACTTGCCGTTTTCGTCTAAAACAGTAGCATTCATCGCCTGAGAATATTTTTGGCCCAGTTGAAAAATATGACCGACTTCAATGCCCCGTTTTATAGATAGCGAACCTTCACCGCATGGGCTTGGATCACCTGTTTTAACGTTGCGCAAATCCTGGATTTGGGGTGTCGGAGTGTCTCTGTCCCAGTTGATTCCAATGTGGTGCTTGTCATCTAAATTTGCGCCGGCGCAAAAATCTGACATTGTAGCGACACTTCTGTCAATAATAATTGGGACAGTGAGTCCCACAGGTCCAATTGAGCCCGCTGATGCACCTGTATGTTTAATGAGCTGATCTTCACTTGCAAATGTTAGAGGCGATTTTACGCCGTCACAATGTTCAGCTTTAATTTCATTTAACTCATGATCCCCGCGAACGATTAAAGCAATAAGCTCTGATTCAGATGTTTCATCAGCTTCAACAATCAGTGTCTTAATGGTTTTTTCGATCGCTATACTAAATTGCTCAACTAAAGAGGCAATCGTTTTGGCGTTAGGTGTCTCTATAACCGACATTAGCTGTGTTGGTTCAGCGCGTTGCGTCTTTGGAGCGAGTGCCTCTGCTGATTCTACGTTGGCGGCATAGTCACTTTGATCAGAAAAAGCGATATCATCTTCACCTGAAGATGCCAGAACGTGAAACTCATGTGAACCAGAACCGCCAATAGAGCCATTGTCTGCTATAACCGGGCGATAATCTAAACCTAATCTGTCGAAAATCTTAACATAAGCATCAAACATCACCTGATAAGTGTCTTGCATTGAGCTTTCGTTAATATGAAAAGAATAAGCATCTTTCATAATGAATTCACGCGAGCGCATTACACCAAATCTAGGACGTGTTTCGTCTCTGAATTTGGTTTGTATTTGATAGAAATTCACCGGTAGTTGCCTGTAGCTTCTGAGCTCTTTTTTAACGATGTCGGTAATTATTTCTTCATGGGTTGGGCCGAGACAAAAGTCGCGACCGTGTCGGTCAGTTAGGCGTAATAGTTCAGGGCCATACTCTACCCAGCGTCCAGACTCTTGCCATAGTTCAGCAGGTTGTACTGCGGGCATTAGAACTTCTTGAGCGCCAGCTCTGTCCATTTCTTCACGGACAATCTTTTCAACTTTTCGTACGACTTTTAAGCCTAAGGGTAGCCATGAATATAAACCTGAGGCGGATTTTCGAATCATTCCTGCTCGCAGCATTAGTTGATGACTGATAACTTCAGCGTCTGAAGGAGTTTCTTTTAAAGTCGCTATTAAAAATTTGCTGGCGCGCATAGTAGGGAATAACCTGTAGATAGAATAAGTAGCATCATTTTATGAGTACTCAAGGCAATGAACAAGAGGCTAGTTCTAAATAACGTAAAATTAATACTTGATTGCGCGCCATGAAAGTTGATATAGAGCGCGGTATAAAGTTTTTCAGCGGAATTGAAAAAAATTAGCTACACTTAGGATTTATCTAAGTGGTCTTGAATTAAGTGCCAGTATTCGATGCTGTCGTAGAGCCGCTGCTTGAGGTGATTGACATTAAAGTCCTTAAAACGTCTTGTAAGATAGAGATTAGGTCCCGTTCTTAGATTGTATTTGTTATAATTCTAAATTCGGTAGTAGGATCACGAAAGTTTGCACAAGCTCTTGAAGTACCTAGAAAAGTAGAAAAATATCTCATCTCCAATAAGGTGACCATGAATTTTACTAATTTCCTTTGCGCGCCAATATATTGCACAGCTTTTTCGCGACTAACTGCTGAATCTAGAATAATGGTCGTCATTAAAAGCTGTATTGTGAGGAACTGTCATGAGTGCTATAAAATATAATCCAATGTTTGTAGAGGCAATGAAGAAATTAACTAAGATGTCAGAGAAGGAACGTTTGTCAGAGGAGAATAAAGCGCTGTTTGAGCAGGCGATGAACTACGCGCCTTTAGATATCCAGCCCCAATTGATTGCTATTCGTAAGAAGTACGACGATCTACACTAGATAAGGCATGAAAAAGGCAGCCTCGGCTGCCTATCAATTTGCAATAAATGAGTTATTACAAAACATCGAGAAAAAATGCCTAAGTTGACAATAGCGTAGATCGTGTGGTGGTTCTTTTGAGGTGTTTTTTTAGCGAGCTCGGTAGACGATACGACCTTTATTTAAATCGTAAGGTGTTAGCTCAACTTTTACTTTGTCGCCAGTTAGGATGCGAATGTAATTCTTACGCATTTTTCCCGAAATGTGAGCAGTGACAACGTGACCGTTTTCTAACTCTACGCGGAACATTGTGTTAGGCAGCGTATCTATCACAGTGCCTTCCATTTCTATGCTTTCTTCTTTAGCCATTAATTACCTACCTGTGGAAAGTGCTGAATGGGCCAAGAACCCACTGCAGAGCGGCGAGTATTCTGCCAAAAATCATCCACAATATCAAAGGAATTGTTGAACTTAATCGAATTAACCCAAAACGCTAGCAAAATAGACCGGCTGATAGCGATTTATAGCTTATAAATTAGTGGAAAAGGCCTAATTAGAGACTGTTGGGTAAGGTTGTGATTGCAGCAAAAAATAGCCAATAAAAAGCCTAAAGCAGAGTTTGTTGTAGTGAATGAGGATTATGAGTTTTTTATGATTGGCGTATTACTGAGCCTAATGACAGTGAAGAGATCTCTACGTTGCTTTTAGCCACTTACCGTTGATCAATAGTTCCATCGGTCGAAAATTGGTTTTGTAATTCATTTTTCTACAGTTATCCACCCAATAGCCTAAATAGAGGAAGTCCATGTTCCGGCGCCTAATTTCTTCTATCTGCCACAAAATAGCAAAAGTACCTAAGCTACGCCTGCTGTAACTTGGATCAAAAAAAGTATAAACAGCCGACATTGCGCTGTCTAAATGATCCATGGCGGCCAGTGCAATGAGTGTGTTATCTGGCAGTCTAAATTCAATAAAACAATTGTGTTGTTCGGACTCTACTAAAAAGCTTCTGAATTGGTCAGTGGAAGGTGGATACATGTCTCCATCTAAATGTCTGATATTAATGTATTTTTCATAAAGAATATAATATTCATCAGAGTATTGAGCGTCGACGTATTTAACGCAAAGGTCGCTGTTTTTATTGCTTATCCTTCGCTGGGAGCTAGACATAGCAAAGCTTGACGCGGGTACTCTAATCGACACGCAAGCTTGACAAGAATCGCAATGAGGTCGGTAAATATGCGCGCCGCTGCGCCTGAAGCCGAGTTCGGATAGCTGAGTATAAACTGACTGCTTTATAATGATTTTAGGATCAATAAAGAGTGTTTTAGATTTAATGCCGTCGATATAGCTACAGCTGTGCTCCGGCGTAGCATAAAACTGTAAGTCATTTAATTGTGTCATTTTAGAGTCTATTTAGATGCTCAATTAGGCCACTTCTAGAAACCTAAAGAAATGGTATCGCTTACGAAAGATCGGTAATTAATAGTATCAATAAAGACTAAACACAATCAACGCGCGCCGCCTGTTATCTATTAGTATACATAAATTTGCGACTGAATTACTGCCAAAGCCCTCTGGGAGCGCTAGTGAGGGTTTTTTCGATGGCATCTAAGTAGCATTGAAAATGCTCTCTAGAAATCTCATAAGCGCCAAGGCTTTGTAAGTGGTTGCTGTGGATTTGGCAGTCAATCAGTTTAAAGTCCCACTCTTGCAATTGTTGAGCTAGCTGGCAAAAAGCAACTTTTGAAGCATTTGAACGGCGACTAAACATAGACTCGCCAAAGAAAATATTGCCAATAGCTAGTCCGTATAGGCCGCCGACCAGCTCGTCATCTATCCATGCTTCTACAGAGTGCGCAATACCTAAATGGTGTAATTGTAGATAGGCCCGCTGCATTTCGCTGGTAATCCAAGTACCTTCTTGGTGCTGACGTGATATTGAGCACTGTTGGATAACGTCTGCGAATGATTGATTAAAGGAGATTCTAAATTGATTTTTTCTGAGCTGTTTAGCCAGACTTCTTGAAATGTGAATTTTATCAGGCGTCAGCACACATCGTGGAGCGGGGCTCCACCATAAAATAGGTTGATCATCATTGTACCAAGGAAAAATACCGCGCTTGTAAGCGCTAATTAAGCGTTGAGGACTTAAGTCTCCCCCAGCCGCTATAAGTCCGTTCGGATCGTCAAGCGCTGTTTTAATTAAAGGAAAGTTGTGGTCATTTTCTCCAAGCCAAGGAACCATTAGGATCAGCCTTGTGGTAATTGAAAAATCTAATCAGCCTCTGACAGATGCTAAGGCTGATATAAAGGAAGAGGCTTAACTTAACTTTTTTAGGATTGCTTCAGCGCTTGTCTGGTCCAAGCCAGCTTCATCCACCGCTAAGTATTTGAGCACGCCATCATCAATAATCATCGCAAAACGTTTAGACCTTGAGCCCATTTGAAATTTGCTGGCGTCTTTGTCTAGGCCCAAGCTTTGAGTGAATTCAGCGTTTCCATCCGCGAGCATGATAATGTTTTCGGCGTTGGCGCTGATGCCCCAAGCGTGCATCACAAAAACGTCATTCACTGATAAACAGACCACAGTATCGGCACCCGCTGCAATTAATGCGTCATAGTGCACTACAAAACCAGGTAAATGCGCTGCACTGCAGGTGGGAGTAAATGCGCCGGGGACGGCGAAGAGTACAACTTTTTTGTTGCTAAACTGTTGCGCCGTATCAAATGCTTCTGGGCCGTCTTGGGTCATGATTTTTAAACAACAATCTGGGATTTTTTCACCAATGTTAATCATAATTAATTTCCTCTACTAGTTTATAAATCGTCTAAATACTTGTCAGCGTCTAATGCGGCCATGCAGCCAAAGCCAGCCGATGTTACTGCTTGTCGATAGATGTGATCGCAAACATCTCCTGCGGCAAAAACACCGGGCACACTGGTTTGAGTTGCATTGCCTTTAAGGCCGGACTCTATCGTCAGGTAGCCGTCTTGCATTGCCAGTTGATCAGTAAACAGTTCAGTATTGGGTTTATGACCAATCGCTATAAACACACCTTCAACTTCTAACTCGAGGTTTTGTGACGTGGCTGTGTTTTGAAGTTTGATACCAGTGACGCCCATTTCAGTACCTAAAACTTCTTCAAGCTGGTGCTCCCAGAGGAGTTTGATATTACCATTTTTTACTCTATCAAAAAGTTTGTCTTGGAGCATTTTTTCAGCGCGCAGGGAATTTCGTCTGTGGACTAAAGTGACTTCCTTGGCAATATTTGATAAATAAAGTGCTTCTTCTACGGCAGTGTTACCACCGCCGATAACAGCAACTTTTTGTCCTCTATAAAAAAAGCCATCACAAGTGGCGCAGGCGCTGACTCCTTTACCCATAAATGTTTGTTCAGAGTCTAGGCCTAAGTATTGTGCGGATGCACCAGTGCAAATGATAAGGGCATCACAGGTATATTTAACTGAGTCGCCAAAGAGCGTGAAAGGTTTTTGGCTCAAGTCTACTTTATTAATATGATCAAAAATAACCTGTGTTTCAAACCTTTCAGCATGCTGCTGCATTCTGTGCATTAGTTCAGGACCTTGAACACCTTGTACGTCCCCAGGCCAATTGTCTACATCTGTAGTCGTGGTTAACTGGCCGCCAGCTTGAATACCTGTAATAACAACAGGCTTTAAATTGGCACGAGCAGCGTAAATTGCCGCTGTATATCCCGCGGGGCCGGATCCTAGAATAACTAAACGGTGGTGTAGGGCTTGGCTCATGTTTGCTTCCAAAAAAAAAGTTTGTATAAGCTATATGCGGTGACAAAAGAAGTTTTCAAGCGTTTTTTTACAAGGATATTAAATTAACCCTAAATAGATAGTTTTGGATTAGATACTGGAAAAAAAGGGATTCTTTCCTATCTTTATTAATACCCCGTCAATGCTTTTTGGTCTGTTAAAAAAAGTTGTGTATTGAGAACTTTCTCAAAACCATTTAAATGTAAATTATATTTAGAGATGACTGTACTTAGGTACAATTTTTAATAATTGTCGTAAGGTTTATATTGTACTTCATAAAAGTATTAATTATGTATTAATCAACTGTTAATTTTTTATTAATACTATTTGAATTAATTATTCTCTTGAATCAGAGAACAAAGGAGTGATCTATGATAGTTGGCCGCGTATCCGTTTTAATTGGTAGTGCAGTTGCAATAAAACCTGATGGCAGTTCAAGAGACTTGAGGTTAGGTGACGGCATTGACTCTGATGAGTTGGTTAGCGTCGCCGCTGGTGGTCAAGTAGTCATAACGACTAACGATGGTTTGGTTGTTACCCTTAATTCAAATGAAACTTGGGTTGCTGCAGGCGCTGATACTTCAGGGTCTAATACCAATGTAGTTGAAACACCATTAGATCCTAACAGTGTCGAGGCTATTCAGGCGGCGTTGTTGGCAGGCCAAGATCCCACCGAAAATGCTGAAGCTACTGCAGCTGGTGCAGGCGGTGATGGGGCAGGAGGCCCAGGAGAGGGTAACGAAGGTAGTACTTTTGTAAGGTTGTCACGTGGTGGAGCTTCAGCGGTGGACAGTGGTTTAGATTTTAATACTATTGCTCAAGAAGTAGGCCCTATTCCTACTGATCCCTTTGATCCAGAAATAAGGCTTACCGACATTACCCCACCCGGTGATGGTGTAGGTCACATAATCAGAATTCCAGAGAACGACGATGGCTTTATCAATACACAAGAGCTTGAAGATGGTGTCTTAGTTATCGTTACGCCACCCGTTGGCTCGCTGCCCGGAGATACAGTAACCGTCTCAGTGACACCTGAAAATGGTGATGCTCCGTTCGCAGTATCGGTGACTCTGCCTGTCTCTTATGTGCCTGGAGAT
>JAWUWK010000035.1:0-27219 GCA_034111875.1 Gammaproteobacteria bacterium | reverse complement strand
ATGAGTAAATAA
Organism: Gammaproteobacteria bacterium; assembly: GCA_034111875.1. Classification (GTDB taxonomy): domain Bacteria; phylum Pseudomonadota; class Gammaproteobacteria; order Pseudomonadales; family Balneatricaceae; genus Rs1. The sequence continues at coordinate 27,207 of JAWUWK010000035.1, read as the reverse complement.
ACAACATCGCTGACTGGCGCACAGAGCGTTTATGAAACTTGGCTTGAAGTAGCTGCTTTTAAAACCAAGGCGCTTCCAAGCAGCGTTAAAAGTATTATCAATATTGACGTTAGGTTGACGGAGGTAATCAGCCGTAAGCGATGGCAAAACAGAAGTCTTTATGGCAGAATTCATTTGATGTCTCTTTTGGTATTTTGTTTTGTCTAGACAACAAGTATTATACTACAAAGAGGCATCAAATTATTTAATATCAATTACTTACTTACTTACTTACTTACTTACTTACTTTCACTTTTGTTCTTTATTTGAATCCCGAAACTTGAGTAAGTAAATCGTCAGACTTTGTTAAATCACTTCAGCGGTAGGTTGAGAAACTATGTGTAAATTATTTATTGGTGCGAATGAAAAACTTTGGAATTCAAGCACCAGATCACTACGTATAGATGGTATGGTTACAAGTGTTAGATTGGAAAATTATTTCTGGCATACATTGACTGAAATTTCGAGTCGTGATGACTTGAATATTCCTCAATTATTAGCCAAGTTGTATCATGAGTCTATTGATGTCGGACATGACTTAGGTAATTTTACGTCTTTCCTACGTGTTTGCTGCATGCGTTATTTGGCGTTGCAACTTAATGGAAACATTCCTACGGATCTTAGTATACCGTTGGCTACTTTATCAAGTGATAATATTTTAAAAAATGAACGTCAAAGTGTTCATTAAAACCACATAAGACCTGCCTGTTTTCGCTGAAGTTTTTATGACGGCTGATCAATGTTTTGACGATTATAAGATCAGTAAACTATCCAACGTTTTATTGTCATAAGTAAGTTTAATCACTATTTTACCAATAGCCCGACCACTCTTTTCTTTTGATGTGCTTTCTTAATATTTTCTAATGAATAGACTGAATCTAAATTCACTTTAAGCTTACCTTTCTCAATTAGTACTTTGACCTTTTCTAAATCATTTGCACTTGCATTTGCATTTGCTTGTGCCTAGGAGTGTAATGAAAAATAAGTGACGCTTTATTTAGACAAATTAATTATAAATAAAGAGTGATTGTGAATGAAAATGTATTTTTTTGGGGTTTGAAAAAAATTAACTCAGGTTTTTTTCTGCTGAGTTGAAGGTCAATTTGACGCTCAAGCAACGTTTTAAAAAAGCTAAAAGACTCGCCAAATATATAAAAAAGGGTACAAAAAACAAATTTAATGATTGTTTCTAAGCGGATAACGTTTTTATTTTGGATGTTTTTTCGAGTCGCTTTAAAATTGGAGTTGATGTTCAGCTAGTAATATGTTCCATTGACTTATTGTTCAGATTTATATTACTTAAGTGTTAGCACAGCAAAAATAATAATACTGTTTATAATTTACTCGATATGTAGCAGAAAAAATGGAACATGGATATGCCACTCAGTCAAGAATATTATGCCGAACTTGGTTTCTACCATCGCGTGACCCAACTTAGATCAGATACTTGGGGGCGCCTCAGTAAATTTACCGAATTGCTCAAAGGAAAAGAGCCTAGCCATAGAGAATACAAACGTATTCGCAAGTCCGTTAACTATTGTTTAAATACACTGGATTGGATTGAGAAATTTCACGCCTTTCCATCTACTGACGATTTTAATTGCCTCTGGAAAGATTACAACAATACTGACCATCACGGTTTAGCCCGATCAGTTAAACGAATCACTCGAGCGCTTTCGAGTGATTCGTTTCGTCGTAGCACCATCGATTTAAGCGGGTCTGGTCAAGGGGAGCAAGAACAAGTTGAGGAATTTGAGTCCCTGCATGATCAGTTGGAACAAAGTTACACAAAATCTAAACCTTATTTTGAACTGTTGATTGTCGACGATATTTCCAACGCAGCTGTTAGGGCGATGCGCCAAGTATTTAAAAACTCACGCAGCAATGAAGATAAATTTATCTATGATGTTGTCGTCGTTCCGAGTTTTGAAGATGCCATTACAGCCATTTTAATTAACAAAAACATCCAGGCCTGTATTCTGCGCCAGGGCGTTCCCATGAAAGCTAAAAAAGGCGGAATGGGCGGCTTAGATGAATTCTTAGTCGGCGTTAAGAATTACAATGATGATGTGAAAAGGGTGATTGAGCTCGGTCGGTCGATGAGTGATATTCGACCCGAATTAGATTTGTATCTGATTGCTAATGTGGCCGCAGAAAAAATAGCAGGTTCGAAAGTTCAAGCTTTTAGACGTATTTTTTACCGCGACAACGATTATTTAGAAAAGCATCACTGCATTCTCAGCGGTATTGGTGAGCGCTTTAGAACACCGTTTTTTAATGCACTTAAAAAATACAGCCGCAAGCCTACTGGTATTTTTCATGCAATGCCGGTTTCAAGGGGTAAATCAGCCATCAGTTCGAACTGGATTGGTGATATGGTGGATTTTTACGGAATCAATATTTTCTTAGCTGAGACATCGACTACCTCAGGTGGATTAGACTCGCTATTGCAGCCTCACGGACCCTTAAAGGAAGCCCAAGAATTCGCCAGTCGAGCTTTCGGCTCTCACGAAACCTTCTTCGTCACCAATGGTACTTCCACGGCAAATAAGATTGTTGTACAAGCACTGATTCAGCCAGGCGATATTGTCATGGTTGATAGAGATTGTCACAAGTCTCACCATTATGGCATGGTGCTATCGGGTGCTCATGTGTGTTATTTAGATTCCTACCCTATCAATCAATATTCGATGTATGGCGCGGTTCCTATAAGACAAATCAAGCAGCAGTTACTGGAATATAAAAGGGCAGGTAAGTTAGATAAAGTAAAAATGCTATTACTCACAAACTGCACTTTTGACGGCATTGTTTACAATGTTCGAAGAGTCATGGAAGAGTGTTTGGCAATTAAACCCGATTTGGTCTTCTTATGGGACGAAGCTTGGTTTGCATTTGCAAGTTTTAACCCTATTTATCGCCAGCGCACTGGAATGTATACCGCGAAAACCTTACGCCGTAAATTCAAATCTGCAGAATACCGAGAAAAATATCAAGCTTATACTAAGCGAATGGCTGGATTAGATCCAAATGACGATGCTACTTGGTTAGATAATCGGTTAATGGCTGATCCCGCTAAAGCGCGAATCAGAACTTACACTACTCACTCTACTCATAAGACCCTGACGTCCTTGAGGCAAGGGTCAATGATTCATATTTTTGACCAAGATTATAATCAGAAAGTAGAAGGCCCTTTCCACGAAGCCTATATGACTCATACCACTACCTCACCGAATTACCAGATATTGGCATCTTTGGATTTAGGTCGCCGCCAAGTTGAGCTTGAAGGTTACGGTTTAGTTCATCGCCAGTTAGAAATAGCGATGAGTTTGCGCGGCCACATGTATAACGATGATAGATTTAACAAGTATTTTAAGTTCTTAGTCAATAAAGATATGGTGCCAGCCGAGTATAGAGAATCTGGTGTCGAGTCTTATTATGACCCTAAAACCGGTTTTTCTCGCATGGAAGAAGCTTGGCGAGACGATGAGTTTGTGGTCGATCCGACGCGCATAACCTTAGAAATTGGTAATACAGGTATCGATGGTGACACATTTAAAAATGACATACTCATGGACAAACACGGTATTCAAATCAATAAAACCTCGCGTAATACGGTGTTGTTTATGATTAACATAGGCACCACAAGAAGTGCTGCCGCGCATTTAATTGAAGTGTTTCAAAGTATTGTTAATCAATTAGAATATAAACAGGAAAGTAGAAGCCCGAGAGAGAGAGAGATACAGGCTAAAAAAGTCAAATCTTTGACACAAGACTTACCACCACTTCCAGACTTTAGTTATTTTCATAATGCTTTTAGATGTTCAGCAGGGGCAAATATAAATACCCCGGAAGGTAATATCCGCGACGCTTATTTCTTAAGTTATAACTATGAAAACTGTGAGTATTTTCACTTTGAAAAAGGAGAAATGCACGCATTAATGAAAACGCGAGAGTTAGTGTCAACTAGCTTTGTTATTCCATACCCTCCAGGGTTCCCAATATTAGTACCAGGACAAGTGATAAGTGAAGAAATTATTGATTATATGTTGGCACTTGATGTCACAGAAATTCATGGCTATCGCCCCGACTTCGGTCTTGGCGTCTTCACGGAGGCAGCCCTTGAGTCAATTATCATCAAAAATAGACCGTTATTGGCAGTGCCTGCGGCGATTGCTCCTGTCGAAGTTGTCGCCTCAGAAGTCAAAGAGCCCAAAGCAAAAGTCACTAAAAACAGAAAATCAAGCTAAAATAAAAAGTGAAACTGAGTTAAAGGAAGATCCAATAATGAGTAAGCCAATTTTAAAAAATATATCGGACATTAGGCGCTATTTCTTAAGAAATGAAACCCCAATGTATTTCATCAGTGCCACAAATTTTAATTTATTAGGCATATCAGCTTGGGTTAAAAACTTTAGATATATTAACTACCTTGATTGCTTCGATGGCAGGCATCCAAGTGTTTTCGTGCCGAGTGAATTGCCCCATGCAGAATTTGAAAGTATTGAAGATATCAATAACTATTTGTTAGAACATAAAGATGTTGTTGACTATATTGCCAATCGTGCCACAGACGGTGAGAAGGGCAAGGGTATCTTCTTAATGTTTGATGAAAAAACCGAAGAATTATGTGAAGAACTCAATCTGGACATTTGCTTTCCCAGTGCAAGTTTGCGTAGCTCATTAGATAATAAAATTGAGACCGTACGCATTGGAAACAGAGCGGGAGTTCCAAGTGTTCCTAACTTACTAGAGAGAGTAGAAAGTTACTCGCATTTATGTGAGCTTTGTGCTGAACTTGGAAACGATTTAGTGCTACAAACTGCTTTCGGAGATTCAGGACATACCACTTATTTCATTAGTAATGAGCAAGAGTACAACAAACACGCTGCAGAGATTGAATGCGGTGAAGAAATTAAGATAATGAAACGGATTAATTGCCGTGGGTCTGCCATTGAAGCGTGTACAACCCAGAAAGGCACTGTTGTCGGACCATTGATGACTGAGTTAGTTGGTTTTAAAGAGTTAACACCTTATAAAGGTGGTTGGTGTGGCAATGAAATATACGCGGGTGCCTTTACCGATGAAATTCGCGCCAAGGCCCGCGAATACACTTTTGCATTTGGTGAAGAGTTACGTGCAGAAGGTTACCGTGGTTATTTCGAATTAGATTTTTTGATAGATACTGATAATGGCGAAGTCTATTTAGGTGAGCTAAATCCGCGAGTCACCGGTGCAAGTTCACTCACAAACCATGCGGCATTTGCTCATGCTGATGCGCCTTTATTCTTATTCCATCTGTTAGAGTTTTGTGATGTAGAATTTGACTTTGATGTTGAAGCGCTAAATGCGCGCTGGGCTGAAGAAGATAATATTGATAGTTGGTCACAGTTGGTTATTAAACACACCGAAGAAAGTGTTGCTTTGATTAATCAGGCGCCGCAGTCCGGTATTTACACAATGGATGCCAATGGCAAAGTAGAGTTTAGTTATTTTGATTATCGTCGCCGCGCTGTAGAGACAGACAATGAAGCCTTTTTCTTGAGAATCAGTAATGCTAACGACTATGAATATGAAGGTGCTGACTTAGGTATTTTGATCACTCGCGGGCGTCTAATGACAGATGATTTTGAACTCAATGAAAGAGCGAGATTGTGGATCGATGGAATCCGCAACAGCTATAGCAGCATCGAATTATCTGACTCACAAGTCGAACTTGCCTACTCGCCCACTTCGTTAACAGCCGGGGCATTCAAAATATTGTAGTGAGAAAAGAGCTAGCAAGAATTTAAACACCGACTGTCAGTATAAGCTTCTAAGGCGTATACAAACTCTGGTTATAGAGTGCTTTCCCAGTCTATGTTCTTGTTAGATTAGTTTCTATTTACTTTATCCCCGCAAAACTAGCCTGCAATATGGTTTAAGCAGAGAGTGAGTCGTTTACGAAACTGAATCGCTTTTCTCCTTGTACTAGGTCCTTGGGAGGGGGATTGGAGAATTTTCACTAGCCTTAAGTTTGTAGCTGGTAAATCACGATGATTTTTTATGTGGCTTATACTTGCAAGAGTTTTGCATGCACTAGAGAGGGGTAATTAAGTTTAGTCGGTCGAAGATGTTTTAGGTATCTTGTAATAGGCCCAATTCTGATTCATCGCAGTGAATTAGTACTGGGTCTGACAGGCTTTAACCTAGGCTATTTGAAGTGACTAAACACTGCAGAGGAGTCACCTTATTTAGTCTTTATTTGATTATATTTTTTTATCAATCCAGGTAGTTCTTTTAAAGTAGCGTTATATGTCTTATAAATTTCGAGCAATGAATGAAGATTTACCCGGTAAAAAGTGGCAGAGTTACTTTGCAGAAATGTGGCCAAGCTACAAGAAATGGTATTTTTCTGAAGGGGTTAATGCAAGACCTAGGTATCTGACCTGCCTCAATAAGCTCAAGCAATACATGCCAGAATTAGTGCCTGTTTATAAGCAGTTAGTAGAATTGGCTGGAGGCAGTGATTCTGTGGCAAGAGCATTATCACTTTACAATCCGCCAATGTATTTTTCGGGTTGTTCTCAAGCTGTTTGGCGTCGCCAAGGTGAATGTTTTTTAATAAGAAATTACGACTACCACCCACTCTATACTGAAGGGGTGGTGGTAAGAACTAAGTGGGACAAACGTCAGGTCATTGGCATGTCGGATTGTATGTGGGGACTAGTCGATGGCATGAATGATTCTGGCCTCTCTGTCTCTTTGGCCTTTGGGGGTAAAACCGAAGGTGGCGACGGCTTTGGCGTCCCTTTGATCGTCAGATACTTACTAGAAACCTGCGATACAACCGCACAAGCGATTGCCGCTTTAAAGAGAATACCTTGTCATATGGCCTATAATTTAACCGTTTTAGACTATCAGGGTTATGCGGTGACGGTATGGTTATCGCCCAACAGTGAAGTGGTAGTGCTGGATGATTTAGCAACCACTAACCATCAGGAAAGAATCACTTGGAAGCGTCATGCTGTGGCGACTAAAACGGTAGAAAGGCTAGTTTTTTTGGATCAAAGCCTGAGGAATGAATACCAGACATCTTCGCGCTTTATCCAAAGCTTTTTGCTGCCCCCGCTTTACAGTGATGCTTTTAAGCGCGGTTTTGGCACCTTATACACAACATTATATCGACCCTACGAGGGTGTCATGGAGATTATTTGGAAAGATCAAACTTGGATTCAAAGCTTTAATGCCTTTGAAGAAGGAGAGCGACAGGTTGTCTATGTTGACTTAGGCATTTCTAGCTTTACTATTCCTAAAAATACTCCACAAAGAAGTTAATAGAAAATAGAAGTCAGTTGCTAACTGGTTTCTATTAGTATATAAGGTCGGCCTATAGCGGTTGAATGAAAGCAGAGAGAGCTATTTCTAATTGAAATGAAGTAGGCAGAGTCAATATTATTAAAGGTCAGCTGGGGCTGAGCTAAGTTGCAGAGATTTTTTGATAGAGTATAGAGCGAAAAAGTAGGTTTTTAATAGAGGTTAAATACATCTATTGGAAATACAATTTGTAAAACAAGCAATGACTTGTGAGTAAATATATAAGGACAAATATGACACCTTTTGCTATTGCTGGTATGCAGATGCACGTATCTTTCGCAGATAATGTAAACGAAATAGAAAGACAGCTGGCCAGTTTAGTGTTCCGTTTTCCCTGGGTGAAAATGGCAGTTTTTAGTGAGTTAGCAGTCGCTGGGCCCGACCCAGCACTGGCTGTTGTCAGGGGATCAGAAACAGAAATAAAGTTGTGCGAGTTAGCTCAGCGCTATGGCTTGTGGCTTATTCCCGGATCTCACTTCGAGAGAATTGAAGAGCGTATATACAATACTTCGATTGTTATTAATCCCGAGGGCGTGATTGTAAATCGCTACCATAAAATGTTTCCATTTATGCCCTATGAAACGGGCATAACCGCCGGTAGTGAGTTTTGTATTTTTGACGTGCCTAACGTAGGTCGTTTTGGGTTGTCGATTTGTTATGATGCCTGGTTCCCTGAAACTAGCAGAACTTTAGCGGCATTAGGTGCAGAAGTCATTATTCACCCCACCTTAACAGGTACCATTGACAGAGACATTGAATTGGCAAATGCAGTGGCTACTGCCGCACTCAATCAATGTTACTTTGTGGACATAAATGGTTTGTCGGCAGGGGGAAACGGTCGATCTGTGATTGTTGATCCGGCGGGAAAAATATTACATCAGGCAGGGGAAATTGAGCAAATTATTCCGATTGAGATTGACTTAGACCAAGTTAGGCGCCAGCGCAGTAAAGGTATTATGGGGGGGTTAGGGCAACCTCTTAAAAGCTTCCGAGATAGAGCGGTAGAGTTTAGTGTTTACCAAGATGGCTTTAACACAGATTATTTAAACAGTTTAGGCCCGCTTGAAAAGGCTAATCGAGAGTAAAGATTATTAGGGCTTTCATCGCAGATAGCCCTGTTTTATTCCTCGATAGACTTTGCCATTGACGTTAACGTATCACTCATTATGTTATTTAACAGACTTTAATCATCACGTTAATGCATAGGCATCTTCTATTTGATAGACTTTACGAGGGATGAAGTATCCATCCTACCCATGCCTTGTGCTTGCAATTGAGCGAAGCGACTATCAACATCTTTAGTCAATGGCATCGCCAGCTGATATTTCTCTGCTTCATCTAAGCAAATACCAAGGTCTTTGCGCATCCAGTCTACGGCAAAGCCAAAATCAAATTTATCTTCAGCCATAGTGTTTAATCTATTCTCCATTTGCCAGGATCCCGCCGCGCCGTGTTTAAGCGTATTCACAACTTGAGGGATATCTAATCCAGCACTTTGGGCGAGCTTCAGTGCCTCCGATAGGCCTTGCAGCACACCGGCAATACAGATTTGATTAACCATTTTACAGCGTTGGCCTTGGCCAGCGTCTCCCATGAGTTGAATTTTTTGAGAGTAGCTTTGCATTAAGTTGTAAGCACTATCGAAACTTTGTTGCTGACCGCCACACATCACCGTTAACTTTGCGTTTTCAGCACCTGCTTGGCCGCCAGATACAGGGGCATCGATAAAATGCTTGCCAGTGGCTTCGCACGCCGCTGCTAGTTCAAGAGCCAGAGTGGCAGAGGTTGTTGTATGATCAACTAAAATGCCGCCTTGTCTTAAGCCTGCGAGGGCGCCGTCATCACCTAAAACGACACTGCGTACATCATCGTCATTGCCGACACAGACAAACACGATATCGGCACCAATCGCGGCTTTTTTTGGGGTTGTTGCATATTTTCCCGAATACTGGGTTTGCCAATTGCGAGCTTTTTCTGCGCTACGATTATAGACAGTGGTTTCAAATCCATTATTTTGTAGATGACCTGCCATCGGGTAGCCCATTACACCTAACCCGATAAATGCTGCCGTTTTAGTGCTCATAGCTCAATCCTTAGATAGTGTGTTTTAGTAAAATAGTATTGCTAGATAGTATTTTCTAAATTGACATATGTCAATGACATTGTTGTAATGACATAATTAAATTTAGTTACCCAGTCAATTATAGGCATTATATGGCGGCGGTCGTGTTCAATTATAGCCGCGGTTTAGAAGCGATTCAAATGTAATGCTTTAGAGCCTTTTGAGAAAAAAATGAATCAATTTAAATACCAGACAATTGCTGACAAGATATCTGCACGAATTGATACAGGACAATATCCACAAGGCAGTAAATTGCCTACTCACAGAGTCTTGGCAGAACAGCTAGAGACCACCGCAGTGACGGTTGCTAAGGCTTATAAACTCTTGGTTGAACGGCGAATAATAGAGTCTTTTGTCGGTCGTGGTAGCTATGTGTTATCGCATCAGCTGAAGAGTGCTATTAGCGTGCGGCAAAACACTCACGAGCTAAATTTTTCAATATTGCAACCTTGCTTGAAACAGTCTGCATTTGAACTGCAACAAGTTTTTAGAGAAAGATTAACCCCCTTTAATCCCCAGTTACTGGCTTATACTGAGAATAGTCGTATGCAAGAACACAGATTGGCCGGGGCGAAATGGTGTGCCCATTTTGGCCTGAATGTCACCAGTAGCGATGAGATAATATTGACTAACGGTGCACAAAATGCGCTGGCGAGTCTCATTCAGTTGTATTCAAAAGAGGGCGATTGTATTGCAGTGGAGGCGTTTACCTATCCCGCTATCTTATCAATTTGCAAGTATATGCATCGCAGAGTCGTTGCTATTGAGATGGACCAGCAAGGTATGCTGCCGGAAGCGCTACTTGGTCAAAGCCGGATCGAAAAACCAGCCTTAGTTATCGTAGTGCCCGCGCAACAAAATCCCACGGGCGCGACTATGTCTAATAGCAGAAGAGCAGCCATAGCAAAGGTTATTGTTGAAGAGGTGTTATGGTTAATTGAGGATGATATATATGCTTTTTTAAACCAAGAGGCTCTGCGGCCGATCAGCAATTTAATCCCTCAGCGGTGCTTTTATATCAGTAGTTTATCTAAAGCAATTAGCCCCGGTATGCGTTGTGGCTACCTCAAGTGTCCGCCCAATCAAGTAGAGCGGGTGCAGGATTATATGCGGGCCACACTCTGGCTGCCATCGCCTTTTATGTTTGATGTTGCCAGTAGTTTGGTAGATTCCGAAAAAGCATTTTCGGCGGCTGCGTTGCAAAAAATCAAAGCTAGCATGCGTCAGAGGCTGGTGACTAAATTTTTAGTTAGGCGAGCTATTGATAGGCAGCTAACAAGCTACAGTTGTTGGTTACATTTACCAGTAGGTTGCAGCAGCGAGTATTTTACCGATGCCGCGTTCAAACAAGGAGTGTTAGTGAGTGATGCTAGTTATTTTAGTGTTGCGAAAAGCATTAATGCGGTGCGATTATCAGTGATGGCCATAGAAGATGATGCCCTTTTCATCAAAGGATTGCAGAAAATTGAAAGACTGTTATGCGATATTGAATCTATTTAATATCGAGTAGGTGCTGTCTGGCAAATTCATCGGCAATTAAAAAGTTTTGCTTTTAAGAATCCCTGCATTTGCTGACAGCCTATATCGGTTAGTTACTTTTGTTGCTCAAGGGTATCCATTCCCTCGGCAACCGTCGTCATCTTGAGGTTGCGATCGACATCTATTATAGATGGCGCGATCACTAAATCATCTTGGTCTTAAGGTAAACCGGTTATAAAAGCGCGATCAATTTTTAGATTGTCTATTGTGAAACATTTGAGATACGCCAACGATAAATAGCCAGTGCCAAAGTCATCTAAGGCAATTGTGATACCTAATCCGCGTAATTTGAGCAGTGCATGATGGGTAAACTCAGGATTTTGCATTAGTGCACTTTCAGTAATTTCAACCTATAGCCATTTGGCCTCGATATTGGCTTGGCTTAGTCTGTGCTTTATTGAGTTCACTATATTTTTTTAAACTGGTTGCTAGAAACGTTAACAGCAATAGGAATTGCTCTTAGGCCTTGTTTTTCCCAGCTTGCTGCCTGACGACAGGCCTGGTCTAATACCGACTGACCAATAGTCAGAATAAATCCGGTTTCTTTGGCAACAGCGATAAATTTATCGGGGGAAATAATATCTAACTCAGGCCTAGTCAAGCGCAGTCATGCCTCGCAACCATTGAATTCATTGTTCTTTAAGTCGAATTGAGCTTGGTAGTGAATCTGCAATTGTTGTTTAGCTAAAACAACTCTTAAACTGGCCTCTAGCGAAAGTATTTTCGAGGATCTGAGATACATGTCTATAGTGAAAAGATTAACGTTATTAATCCCTTGGGTTTTCGCGTGATTTAATGCTGCATCGGCAGTCTCAAGTAGGCATCGAAGTTTTTTGCGTTATCAGGAAATATAGAAATAGCGATATCTTGTGTCACACTTAAATTATGGTCAGCTATTTTTAGAGGCTCTACTTAATATATCATAATCCTAGCGGCGAGTTTTTTTGGCAGCAGACGTGATTTTTTTGTGGTTATCCAAAATAATGAATTCGTCGCCACTTAGGCGGCAAATAAGATCTTAAGCACGCATATGGGTATAGAAAAGATTAGCAGTCAATCGTAGCACTTTATCGCCAATGTTGTGTCCTAGCGTATAATTGATCTATTTAAACCTATCTAAATCTATCAACACTAGCGCAAACATTTACGGCTGGTTCAGTTCACTGTAACTTATCAGTTTATTTACTAACTCATAGAGTATGTGGTGCTTTGCCAATTGAGTCAGAGGGTCATAGTCCGATAGATAGGTTAAGCGTTGCTCAGTTTTTTTACGCTCCGGTATATCAGAGAAAATGGGGCTACAATTCAAGATTTTATTTAGAATTTAGACCGGTAAAAATGGATAACCAGATAGGGTGTTCTTGACCATTTTTATGTTGATTTCAAACCTTACCTTGCCAGTGGCCCTGTTGTTCTAGTCGGACGTCTAGTTGCTCGTAAAAACGACTGTATTGTCCATTCGAACGCGCTTTACCGAGTGAGTTTTCAGCGCTGTAACCGGTTAGTTGCTAGCAAGCGAGGTTCATAGCAACAATTATCTTATTGACATTGGTGACGATGATGGCGTCTTTGGTCGATTAGAATACTCCTGCAGTGAGCTTCAGTTGTTTCGAATTGGTGACTATTTCCCGTTGTTGTGAGCCCAAGTTGGCCTGATAACGTTGGAACAGCTGTTTAAACCACAGAGTGTAAATAAAGATAACCATTAAGGTAAAAAATGCAGTTATAGCCAGTACTATAAAGAGGATTTTCAAGTCACTTTGAGACTGCTCAGCGAACTGCTGTTTTTGGGTTGATTTCACGTTATTCATGTTGCTTGTTAAGGAGTCATTTACCTGAATCAGTCACCTTACAGCAGCATCGAACACAAGCTGCTGATTCTGTGCCCAATGGAAAAAAACTCACATAATCGACATTTTAAGCGAAGATTTTTTAACCCCACTGTAAAACTCAAATCATACTCCCTATATTCACTTAGAAGCCACGGTATCAAGTTCTAGATAGTAATTTAGTGCATCAGCTAGTTTGCTGACCTATCTATGTTTTCTCGCAAAGTGCTACTGTACCAATTAATAAAGCTGATCACCCCATATTCGAAGGTCTGCGAGTAAGGGCCAGGCTCATAGGCTAGAGAATTAATCCCTTGTTGGTTTCTTTCTGCAAGTATCCGGTCTTGGTCATTAGTGGCGTCCCAAACTTCGCAGAGTCTTTCAATATCATAATCAACCCCTTCTTCAGCGTCTTTATGCACTAGCCATTTTGTGGTGACTAAGGTTTTTTGAGCACTGACCGGTATTATCTGAAATACTACGCAGTGATCGGATTGCATATGATTCCAAGAATTGGGCAAATGCAATATTCTCATAGAGCCTAACTGGGGATTTTTGATTCTTCCCATCAGTTTTTTCGATGCAGCTTTACCATCTTTAGTCATTACTAATGTGCCTTGTTTTAATGGCATTCTGACGATTCTATTTTGTAATCCGTGAGCAACCTGTCGATGCGGAATATTTTCAGCATCCCAGTCTTCTGCCTGGCGCTCACACTGGGATATGAACTCTTTAGTGGCTCTAGGATCGTTAACATCATCAAATTCTAGTAAACTAGACAAAAGTTCCGGATGCGCCACGTTGCAATGATAGCATTCACGGTTATTTTCAATGACCAGCTTCCAATTGGCCGCCTCTTCGATCGTCGTTTGAGCGGCCACCTTGCAATTCTCTATATCATAAGGCTCCATGTAATTTTCTAAACTAGCTGAAAAGCCGGACAGATCAGGTGATTCGCCGGCGGCCAGACATATAAAGATAAAACCTCCAGCGACATGGCAGTGAACACTTTTTAAAGGATAAGATTGCAGATCGAAGTTTCTGCCCATATCGCTGCCGGCATAGAGCAGTTTTCCCTTTAAATTATATGTCCACTGGTGGTACGGACAGACTAAATTGGCGACTTTTCCCTGTGCCTTATCGCAAATTTTTGAACCCCTGTGTCGACAGACATTATGAAAAGCCCCAATATTGCTATCTACATCGCGAACTATCAATACCGAATTTTGACCAACATCCACTGTCAAGTAATCACCTTTATCGGGTACTTCACAGCTCATCCCGACGAAGATCCACTCCTTCTGGAAAATTTCCTGCATATCAACTTTGAACATTAACGGGTCATTATACAATGACTGAGGCAGTGACAGCCCAGCTTGGCGCGAGGCTAGTAGACGATACATAGCATTTTTTGCCTGTTCGATATCAAAGTGTTTTAGGTTTATTAAATCGTCCGTGTGCACTGGCGCTCCTTAAAGTCTGCAAATATTAGTGACAGTTATTCGTTAGCATAATCTCGCAATTTCATTACCTAAAACTGTCTAATCACGACATGTACTAGCTCATAAGCCGACGCTTAAATTCTTTAAATTATTCAAAAATGAGAGTAAATACTGAGCGCTACAAAAAAAGGAAGCGGCTAACACAATATTGTCGTTACTGGGCAATAATTTATTTTGCTCTAAGCGGATGATGCGCTGATTAGATACTTGAACTGTAAATAAGCCCCCATTGTTTATTTGTAGAGATTAGGCTTGTAAAAGTGCGGTCATGTATGGGAGAGAGTTAGTGTGATCAAAAAAATCCAGAGTGTATTTTATGACTGACCAGAAAAGTTTAGCTAATGCCGATTATCTACATACAATAAATACTAAAACATGGAGTAATGGCCGACACTTAGTGCGTTGTGTGAAAGTCATTGATGAGACTTACGATGTAAAAACATTTTGTTTTATGGCTGAGCTGCCCGTTATGTTCTTCTTTAAGCCCGGGCAGTTTGTGACATTAGAATTAACAATTAATGAACAGCAAGTGATGCGTTCATACACTATATCAAGCTCTCCTTCAGTGCCTTATAGCTTTTCAATCACTGTTAAAAGGGCCCCCAATGGACTGGTCTCAAATTGGTTACACGACAACTTACAAGAGGGTGACGAAATAGCGGTTCACGGTCCGGTAGGGCTGTTTAACTGCATTGATTTCCCTGCAAAAAAAGTCTTGCTATTGTCAGGCGGGGTAGGGATCACTCCGCTTATGTCAATGACCCGCTGGTATTTTGATACCAATGCTGAAGTCGATATGCATTTTGTGCACAGTGCCCGCACACCGAGTGATATCATTTACCATCGTGAACTGGAGCACATCTGCTCACGTATGAGCAATTTTTCGTTAAGTTTAATCTGCGAGCGCCAAGAAACAGGTCAAGCCTGGGCCGGTTATCGAGGTTATTTGGATGCCAGAAAATTGAGTATGATTTGTGGCGATTTTTTACAGAGAGAAATTTTTTGTTGCGGGCCCCCAGTTTACATGGATGCTGTGAAAGGGATTCTTCGAGCCAATAACTTTGATATGAGCCACTATCATGAAGAATCATTCGGCGCTACGCCTATTAAAGTTGAACAAGATGCGATTGATCAAGCTGAAATTGCAGTTGATCAAGCCGATGCCTTAAATACTGATGAAATGCTCAATGTAGAATTTATATTAGCTGGAAAAAGTGTACAGATTCATCCGGGGGAAACAGTACACGAAGCTTCATCTAAATTAGGTTTAACAATACCAAAAGCCTGCGGCATGGGAATTTGCGGCACGTGCAAAGTATTAAAAGTTAAAGGTGATGTGTTAATGGAGCACAATGGGGGTATTACCGATGCGGATGTCGCTCAAGGGTATATTTTATCTTGCTGTACAGTACCTATGTCAGATTTACAGATTCAAAGTTAATCCTAAAATTCTGAATGATAGGCTGTTGTTTTAGCTTGAATTTCTATTGATAGCAGCAACAATCAATCAGTTGGGTAATAGAGTGTTGATTGTGCGTCGTAAACAAGAAGAAGCTTGTCGTTTTAAAGAAGAAACACGGCGGTCAATAAAATTACTATCAATAGCATACAAATTTATTCTCTGTAGCAAGATGACATCGATGACATGCGCTGCAGAGATTTTTAGCAAAATCTGTAGATTAGATTTATAGCGTTAAGCTAAACCTACAGTATAAAAGGATGCACATGCAAAAATATTCTGGATTTGGCCTGTTGAAGCACGCCTTAACTCACCATGAAAATTGGCAAAAAGTCTGGCGAAATCCGCTGCCCAAGAAAAACTATGATGTGATAATTGTGGGGGGTGGAGGCCACGGATTAGCCACTGCTTACTATTTGGCTAAAGTGCACGGTATTACCAATGTAGCAGTTATAGAAAAAGGCTATTTAGGAGGCGGCAACACCGCTAGAAACACCACTATTGTGCGTTCTAACTATCTGTGGGACGAGTCGGCAAAGCTTTATGAGCACGCCATGAAATTATGGGAAGGTCTATCTCAAGAGCTTAATTACAATGTAATGTTTTCACAGCGCGGTGTCCTTAATCTAGGTCATACTTTACAAGATATGCGAGATATTGAGCGCCGAGTCAATGCGAATCGTTTGAATGGTATTGATGGAGAAGTATTAAATCCTCAGCAAATCCAAGAAATTGTGCCCATGATGGACTGCAGCAAAAAACCACGTTATCCGATTTTGGGGGCCTCTTGGCAACCCCGTGGTGGGGTTGCGCGTCACGATGCGGTTGCTTGGGGATACGCGCGTGCGGCGGATGCTTTAGGCGTCGATTTAATACAACAATGTGAAGTCGTTGATATTATCATTGAAGACGGTAGAGCAACGGGAGTGATGACCAATACACAGGGAGTTATCAGTGCGGCGAGAATAGGTTGTGTAACGGCGGGTAACTCGAGTGTGCTAGCAGATATGGCCGGCTTTAAGTTACCTTTGGAATCTCATCCTCTACAAGCGTTGGTGTCAGAGCCGATTAAACCTATTTTAGATACTGTCGTCATGTCTAACCACGTTCATGGCTATATATCTCAATCCGATAAAGGTGACTTAGTGATTGGTGCGGGTATCGATGGGTATAACGGCTATGGCCAAAGAGGCAGCTATCACACTATAGAGCATACAGTACAGGCAATAGTAGAGCTGTTTCCAGTCTTTAGTCGCGTCAGAATGAACCGACAATGGGGTGGCATAGTCGATACTTGTCCAGATGCTTGCCCCATTATATCGGCGACTCCTGTGGATAATCTATTTTTTAACTGTGGTTGGGGAACGGGTGGTTTTAAAGCTACGCCGGGCTCGGGGCATGTTTTTGCGGCGACATTAGCCGCTGGGAAAGCCAGTTCGATGGCAGAGCCTTTTTCTATGTTTCGTTTTCATGATGGTGCACTTATTGATGAGCACGGTGCCGCTGGCGTTGCGCACTAGGAGTTAACTTATGTTTTATATTTACTGTCCGCACTGTGAAGAACAGCGTGAAGAAGAAGAATTTCATCCTGCGGGGCAGGCTCACATACCAAGACCTCTGGATCCTCAAAACTGCACTGATAAAGAGTGGGGTGAGTATTTGTTTTTTAGATCTAACCCAAAGGGGCTTCATCATGAATTATGGGTGCATTCTATAGGCTGTCGGAAATTTTTCAATATGACCCGTGATACCCAAAGTTACGCAATAAAAGAAGTCTATAAAATTGGCGAGCAACCTAAATTTACCGCTGTTAAACGGCAAGTAACGAAAGAGGAAGTGTAGTATGGCGCAGCAAAATAGACTGACTTCTGGTGGCCGTCTAGATCGCAGTAAAGTGATTAATTTTAGCTACAATGGTCAATCCTACTCAGGGTTTGTCGGCGACACATTAGCATCGGCAATGTTAGCCAATAATATAGACATAGTGGGACGCAGTTTTAAATATAGTCGACCGCGTGGAATCGTTGCCGCGGGCGCGGAAGAGCCAAATGCGATTATGCAAATAGGCGCGAGCGAAGCGACACAAGTACCTAATGTCCGCGCTACTCAACAAGAGCTCTATCACGGGTTGGTTGCTGCATCGACTAACGGTTGGCCCAATGTAGAGTTTGATATGATGAGTACTTTAGGTGATCTAGGGTCGAAAGTCATGCCGCCGGGTTTTTATTACAAAACCTTCATGTATCCAAAATCTATGTGGAATACTTATGAAAAGTATATTCGTAAAGCCGCGGGTTTAGGGCGCTCACCTACAGAGGCAGACCCTGACAGGTACGATCACTATAATCAACACGCAGATATTGTGATTGTAGGTGCAGGCCCCGCAGGTTTGAGTACTGCGCTGGTCGCGGCCCGCAGCGGTGCAAGGGTCATTATCGCTGATGAACAGGCGGAATTTGGTGGCGCGTTATTAGACTCTAAGGAATTGATAAATGGCGAACCTGCTATGCAGTGGGTTGCCAAGATTGTGGCAGAACTGGGCCAGTACCCAGACGTTTTAATGCTGCCTAGATCGACGGTCAATGGTTATCACGATCATAACTTCGTGACGATTCACCAGCGCTGTAGTGATCATATAGCCGATAGAGCGGCGAAAAACGCTTCTAGACAGCGTATGCATCGTGTGCGCAGTAAATGGGTTGTATTGGCTACCGGTGCCCATGAGCGGCCTTTAGTATTTGCTAATAACGATGTGCCTGGTTGTATGCTGGCTTGTGCAGTATCAACCTATATTAATCGATATTCAGTCGTGCCAGGAACACAATTAGTGCTCATGACAACGAATGATAATGCTTACACAACGGCCTTCGATTGGTCTGCTGCTGGACGAGAAGTCGTGGCTATCCTCGATTGTCGTGTTCAAGGTGCGAGCGCAAAAGTGCTAGAGAAAGCCAAACTGTTAGGTATTAAAGTGCTTAATGGCCATGCTGTTGTTGAAGTTCATGGCAGTAAACGTGTTACAAGTGTCAGCATGTCCAAAATTAATAGCACTGGGGATAAACTGACAGGTGAAGTGAGCAAACTCAGTTGTGATACAGTCGCTAGTTCAGGTGGATGGAGCCCGGCGATTCACTTGTCATGCCACACCGGTTGCCGACCGATTTGGCGAGACGATGTGATTGCTTTTGTGCCTGGTGTGTCGCTGCAAAACCAACTAACGGCAGGGGCTATTAATGGCGCTTATAGTTTAGCCTTGTGCTTAGCACAAGGCGTTGAAGCCGGTCAAATAGCGGTGACGAAGATTGGCCTTGCAATCACTGAGCCAATTGCGTTGGCTAACGTTGAGACAGTTGCAGAGAACCTGCCAATGGCACTGTTTCATATTCCACATACTAAATCTACTAGCCGCGCACCAAAACAGTTTGTTGATTTGCAAAATGATGTCACTGCCGCAGGAATAGAATTAGCAACACTTGAAGGCTTTGAATCTATCGAGCATGTAAAACGCTACACCGCTATGGGCTTCGGTACGGATCAAGGTAAATTAGGTAACATCAATGGTATGGCGATTGCCGCTAAATCACTGAATAAAACGATTCCCCAGACAGGCACCACCATATTTCGGCCGAATTACACACCTGTTACTTTTGGGGCCATTGCAGGCAGACATTGTGGAGGTCTATTTGATCCGATGCGTTACAGCGCAATGCATCAATGGCATTTGGAAAACGGCGCGTTATTTGAAGATGTAGGTAACTGGAAGCGGCCCTGGTATTTTCCTAAAGCTGGCGAAAATATGCAGCAAACATTGGCCCGTGAATGCCTTGCCGTTCGTGAAAGTGCTGGTGTGTTAGATGCGTCCACGTTGGGCAAAATAGATATTCAAGGGCCTGATGCTCGTGAATTTCTAGGTAGAGTATACACAAATGCTTGGGCTAAGCTTGCTGTGGGTAAGTGCCGTTATGGTTTGATGTGCGGTGAAGATGGCATGGTGTTTGATGATGGTGTGACAGCTTGCCTAGCTGAAAATCATTTTATTATGACCACTACTACCGGCGGTGCTGCAAGGGTACTTCAGTGGTTAGAAATATATCAGCAAACAGAATGGCCGGAGCTAGAGGTTTATTTTAATTCGGTTACTGATCATTTTTCAACGATTACAGTGACCGGGCCTAATGCGCGAAAAGTGCTCGAAGAGGTGGTCGATGATATAGATATTAGTAATCAAGAATTTAAGTATATGGATTGGAAAGTGGCAACCGTTCAAGGTATCCCAGCACGCATATTCCGTATTTCTTTTACCGGCGAGCTATCCTTTGAAATTAATGTGCAGGCAAACTATGGTATGCGTATTTGGCAAGCGGTGATGCAAAGAGGTAAACAGTATAACTTGACTCCTTATGGTACTGAAACCATGCATATATTGCGCGCCGAAAAAGGTTTTATCATTGCGGGTCAAGATACCGACGGGTCTGTGAATCCCTATGACCTAGGTATGGGCTGGGCGGTATCAAACAAAAAACCTTTTAGTTTTATCGGAAAGAGAGGAATGCAGCGTGCTGATTGTGTGAAAGAGGGGCGCAAGCAGATGGTTGGCTTGAAAACCAAAAATCCACGACAAGTTATACCCGAAGGCGCACAGGCCGTAGATGATCCTCATGAGTCGATACCAATGACAATGCTTGGGCATGTTACTTCCAGTTACTACAGTGCCTGCTTGGGGCATAGCATCGCCATGGCATTCATACGTAATGGGCACCAGCGTATGGGCGAAACTGTTTTCTATCCCATGGCAGATGGCAGCGCGATTGAAGCTATTATTTGTAGTCCTGTATTCTTAGATCCTGAGGGAGAGCGCCAAAATGTCTGAACAGAATATTTCTTCTGAATATAACTATGCAGAGACAGTAAACTCTATGAATTTATTACCGGCTATTGATAGTGGAATTATAGGCCATAGCCCTTTAGAACATGCAGATTTTAGTTCAGTCGCTGCCGCTCAAACTGAACTTCAAAGCAGTATTGAATTGACTGAAATGAAGCTATTAGGACATATTGTAATTCGAGGTAAACCGGAAAATTTAGCTTTTGCTGAAGCTGTTGAGTCTGTGCTTGGGCTAGCATTACCCAAATGTTTAAGCGTCAACCGAAAAGAGACGGTCTCTATCCGCTGGATATCTCCTGATGAATGGCTAGTGATTGTTCCCGCTGAGCAGAGTTATCAAATAGAGCATGCACTAGTGGCCAAGATGCAAGGTCACTGTGCCGTTGTAAATGTCTCAGGTGGGCAAACCTTACTGCGTTTGCAAGGTAAGGATGTTACTAAACTATTACAAAAATCTATGCCTATAGATGTGCATGATAGAAGCTTTCCAATAGGTAAGGTGGTGACCTCGGTATTTGCAAAAACACAGGCCGTTCTAAGTAGAACAGGCGATCAAGAGTGGGAATTGGTGATTAGAAGAAGTTTTGCTGATTATGTATGGTTATGGATCCAAGACAGCTGTGCTGAATTTGACTTGATCATTCGCCAATAAAGCTCCTACCTTGGTCTGATACTCGACTAATAAAAATTGTGCTTTAATATGCAGATTTTATGCTCGATGACAGTTTTAAGGTTCTGTCATCGGGTTTTTTATAGCTCAATCTTATTCAATGGCTATTGAATAAGCCCTTTAGAACAATATCAGAGATATTGTTTTCTCATTGTTAGCATCTCAAAGCAGTTTGGTTGGTTGTCAAATAAAATTTAAAGCTAAGTTTAAAACATAAAATAAAAACAGTGTTTAATAATTAAGCAAAAAAAATTCTTAAAATGTCTATTGGTTGAATGAAGTCGATGTGTAGACCATCAAGCCGACGATTGTGAGCTGATTTATGCAAATATACAATGTACGACAGAAGATTTGATGCCGCTTTCAGAGCTTGTAAATACATGCGAAATAAAAAAGCAAAACAAAGATCAAGCGATCGACATCCTGAGTTTAGTCGCTGAGGTGCCGGAGCTATTTAACCATATTATTCTCAACAGTCGTTGTGATCACTGTAAAGAGTTTATTGCTATAGGCAATAATATCCGTGGAATTGCTAGAAATGCCAATGCAGGGCTAACAATATGCAATAAATACTAGATAGGTTTATCAAAAAAGTACTTGTCGCGAGAGGTTATAAAAATGAGCAATAGCTAAGTTTTCGGGTTTTTGATTTCGTTTTTCTAGACCTGTTAATTTTTGGATGTTATCGTTTCGCTAAGAGATAGCAACAGGAATTTGCAAAAAAAAGTATAGGGACTGATCCCTTAAAGTATGCGTGTTGATATGGATATCTAAGCCTGCAAGAGGGATGTTTGTTCATCGGTTTTAATGTTTAACATTCTCGAATCTAGGTTTATCTATTTATTTATCGTCACTATAACTTCGCTCTTACAATG
The DNA here is from genome assembly GCA_034111875.1 of Gammaproteobacteria bacterium. Classification (GTDB taxonomy): domain Bacteria; phylum Pseudomonadota; class Gammaproteobacteria; order Pseudomonadales; family Balneatricaceae; genus Rs1. The sequence continues at coordinate 4,934 of JAWUWK010000035.1, read as the reverse complement.
CTTAAACTATTTCCTTTTCTTCTAGTAACTCCTCATCGTTATCGCATTTCAATAGCTATGTTTGTTTGTATCACAAATGTATCTATTACTCACAGGTAAAATTGAAGCTGGGGTAATACAATAAGTACTCAGCCTTTAGTGTCTAAATTGGGGTATAATTGCCTAGCCTGCGTTAACCAGCTTAAATTTTAGATACACCAAAAGAATTTAATCATCGTCTGTTTTTAGTATATTTTTTAGTTGAGATGGGGGACTATTGTACTTGAGAATTAAGCGTAGTTTTAGATATCGTTTTAATATTGTATTGTGTAGAAAACTACATAGGTTGAGTTGTAAATGTTATTGATGATCGATAATTTTGACTCTTTTACGTTTAACTTAACACAACACCTCGCAGAACTAGGCGCTCAGGTGTGTGTGAAACGTAATAATCAAGTGAGTCTTTCTCAGATTGAAGCGCTAAATCCCGATGCTATTGTCATATCACCGGGACCTCGTACACCTAAAGAAGCCGGGGTTTGTGTTGATGCAATTACTCATTTTTCTAAATTATTACCTATGCTTGGGGTGTGCTTGGGGCATCAAAGTATTGCGGTTGCCTTTGGAGGGGAGATCATTAGAGCGAACAAAGTGATGCACGGTAAAACCTCTATGATTAGGCACAATAATAAAGGGGTCTTTAAACATTTAGATAATCCTCTACAAGTCACCCGTTATCACTCTTTGGTTGTGGATATTGAAACGTTACCTAAGTGTTTAGAAATCACAGCTTGGACAGAGAAAGGTGATGGCACTGTGGACGAAATCATGGGGCTACGGCATATTGATTTACCTATAGAAGGGGTCCAATTTCATCCTGAGTCAATCCTGACCAAACAAGGGCATCAGTTACTGAATAATTTCGTCAGAGGTTAGCATTATTTGACAAAAATTTAGTAAGTTAATAAATAAGTTGATGAAGAATTTATAATGGATATAAGAGAAGCACTAGCAGTGATTGCTGAAAAGCAGGACTTAAGCACCGCAGATATGCAAAAAGTAATGATGCAAATTATGAAAGGGCAGGCAACAGAAGCTCAGATGGGTGCATTTTTAATGGGTCTACGGGTAAAAGGTGAAACGGTTAAAGAAATTGCCGGTGCCGCCAGAGTAATGCGTGAATTAGCCATACCTGTGAATATAAAAAATCAAGCCGCAGTGGACATTGTCGGTACCGGAGGCGACAGTGCAAACTTGTTCAATGTCTCTACCGCTTGCGCAATTGTGGTATCCGCCGCTGGTGGATGTGTCGCAAAGCACGGTAACAGATCTGTCTCATCGACTACAGGTGCAGCTGATTTGCTGGAGACTGCAGGGGTTAATCTTGCCTTGAATCCGCTGCAAGTGGCTAAATGCGTTGATGAAATCGGACTTGGTTTTATGTTCGCGCCACAACACCATCGCGCTATGCGACATGCGATAGTGCCGCGCAAAGAGATGGGCTTACGCACTATTTTTAATTTATTAGGACCTCTTACGAACCCAGCAGGGGTTAAGCATTACTTACTCGGTGTTTTCGATAAGTCTTTTTGTTTGTCTATTGCACAAGTGATGAAAGAATTAGGCGCTCGACACGTGTTAGTTGTGAGTGCTGCAGATGGCTTAGATGAAATAAGCTTAAATGGTGAAACCTTCGTCGCTGAATTAAAAAATAATGAAATTACAGAATATACTCTCACAGCAGAAGCTGTGGGTTTGAAATCACAAACCCTGAACGGCTTGCAAGTGTATAGCGCGCGGGAGAGCTTAGCCATGATAAATGCGGCATTTAATGGTCAAGATTTAAAAGCGTCGGATATGATTTCTTTGAATGCCGGAGCCGCACTTTATGCGGCTGATATCGTTGAGGATATAAAATCGGGTGTGCAGTTGGCAAAAGCGACAATTAAAAGCGGCGCCGCGGATGCGAAATTAAAACAACTCGTCGCCTTTAGTTCTGCATTAGCTGAATGATCGTCTAATTGGAAAGCCCATGTCTGAAATACCTACAGTACTAAAAAAAATCGTAAAACGAAAAATTGAAGAAATAGCAGAGCGCTCGGAACACAAAAGCATTGCTGACTTAGAAAAAAATATTGCCGCTGTCCAAGATAGTGATCAAAAGCCGCGGGGATTTGCCAATATAATGCAAAAAAATATTGATCTAGGGCGACCGGCCATTATCGCTGAAGCAAAAAAATGTAGCCCATCAAAAGGTTTATTGCGCGATCCTTTTTTGCCTGCTGACATTGCAAAATCATATCAAGCAGGCGGTGCCGCTTGTATGTCTGTATTAACAGATGCTGACTTTTTTAACGGCAGCGAGCACTATTTAGTAGAAGCGCGTGCGGCGTGTAACTTACCTATTATAAGAAAAGATTTTATCATTGACCCTTATCAAGTCTTTGAGGCCAGGGCGATAGGTGCAGATTGTATTTTATTGATAGTGTCTTGTTTAGAAGAGAGGCAAATGAAAGAGTTGAACAATTTGGCTCGCCGCCTTGGCATGGACGTATTGATAGAAGTACATGGTGGTGATGAGCTAGAGCAAGCCCTGAGCCTTGACAATAAAATGTTGGGAATCAACAACCGTAACCTACATACGTTTGAAGTGAGCTTAGACAATACATTTGAATTATTACCTTTTATACCAAAAGATAAGCTGATCATCACAGAAAGTGCCATCCATAACAAAGACGATGTTGCCGCTATGCGCAGTAAAAACGTCAATGGCTTTTTAGTTGGAGAGGCGTTTATGCGGGCAAAAAATCCGGGAGAAAAACTGCGCGAATTGTTTTTTTAAACAGCTGAAGCTACTTAAAAAATTGGGATATAACACAGCAATCAATAATCTAATTACCGTTGATCTAAGAGCTAAACACACACTCAATATTGAATTTATACAAAGGGAAACGAAATGCAAGTAACCACAAGTTGGGATGGCGATGTTCGCTTTAAAGGTAGAACAGAGTCTGGTTTTGATGTGATGATTGACGGTGAGCAGAAGCGAGGAGCAAGACCTTTAGAAATGATGTTGCTCGGTGTGGCTAGCTGTTCTAGTTATGATGTAGTGGGGATTTTGAGAAAATCCAGGCAAGATGTTGTCGGCTGTGTGGCGCAAGTGACTGCTCAAAGAGCGAATGCGGTACCTGCTGTTTTTACTAAAATTCACATTGAATTTACGGTCAGCGGTCGCCAGGTTAAGGAAAGCCATGTAGAGCGTGCAGTGCGTCTGTCTGCTGATGAATACTGTTCAGCTTCTATTATGCTAAATGCCGCTGGGATTGAAATAACTCATAGTTATGAAATAGTCGAAGTTGTTTGAATGACAAGGTTTTAGTTGAGCACTTATTAACAGGCTTAGCATAGGCACGCTCAAGAGTGCCTTTAATACGCTATCAATAGTGTTAAGGGATATTCACCATAGTGATGTATTTGATACGGTGCATTCAAATTAAGCTTCTAAAATCACGCAGAATTGACTCAGCGTAAATAACTCTTTTACAAAAGTTATCGTAACTAGGCATAACCCGGCCCCCCCACCAACACAAAATATAGCTCACCAGTAACCTTGCAACACTGTTGCACCTCCTCAGTGTGTTTGATTCTTTTAACAAAAGCAGCATTTAATTCAAGTCGATCTTTTTGCATCATTATTTCTACAATCACATGTAAAAAAGTGCTGAATTGAAATAGGTCTAAAATGGCCACGGTTTTTGAGATGACACCTTGCTACTCTATGTGCCTGACTCTGTTTAAGCTTGCAGGTGAAGAGAGACCTGCCATCTATAACAATTTAACGTTGCCGATAGATGCATCAAATTGTAATTGGCGCCAAATGACCTTATCTAACTGATCAATTGACATAATAAATTAAAGCATCAGTAAAAGAAACTAACGTTAAAATCATTACCGGTATGACGTAATTGATTGCGCGGATTCAAATCCGAAGTGGATCACTGCTTAAGCTGCTAGGGCAGCTATGTGTTCGGTCATTAAATCACTTGGCGTTTTAAAACCCAACAACTTTCTTGGCCGTGTATTTAATCTTTCAACTGCTCGCCTAACCTCACACTGTGTTACTTTTTTGAAGTCGGTCTTTTTAGGAAAATACTGTCGAAGTAAAGCATTAGTATTTTCATTTAATCCACGCTCCCACGAACTGTATGGGTGAGCAAGATAAACATCAGCATCCAGCGCTTCGCTAATTTCCTCGTGATATGCGAGCTCCTTACCATTATCAGCTGTGATCGTTAGAACTGCGTCTTGTATAGGTTTGAGAAGATCTATTGTTGCTTTAGTCACTGCGGAGGCCGTTTTACCTTCTACTTGTTGCGATATAGTGAACTTCGTTAATCACTCAACAATTGTCACCAACGCTCACCTGTGAGCTTTACCAATCACCGTGTCTATTTACCAGTCACCTACGGCTGATTTTTCGTCAACGACAGACGGCAGACCATCTATGCTGACTCGGTTTTTTATCTGACCTCGCGTCGATTTCACGTTAAGGCGCTTGTCCTACTTTTTGCCTTGGCGGCGTAGATATGTATACAAATCACCCCTTTTATACTCTAAAAGCCATCCTGATATTTGTTCAGGACTCCATTCAAGACGTAACTTTGATTCGATAAGAGCGATTATGTTAGGCGTCAATTTAGTTACTTTACTTGCCTTATATCGACGTCGAGACGCTCTCTCTTGAGCTTGTTTATAGCGATAGCTTCTTGCGTCTGTATTACGTATCCGTTCTCGGTTAACTAACCTCAGTAGACTTTGCAATTTCCCGCTGCGAATAACCTCTTTTCTTTAGCACATATATCTGGGATCGTTGCTCAAAAGTCAGCTGTTGGTAATGTCTCATTATCGTTACATCTCTTGCCGGAGAAAAAGATAGAAGCTTACCTTCAGCTGGC
>JAWUWK010000034.1:0-15246 GCA_034111875.1 Gammaproteobacteria bacterium | reverse complement strand
ACATATGCATGAGGATGTGGCTAGATACATGAAATATTACAATGTTGATCGACTGCACTCAGCTAACTTGGATCAGTCGCCAATTGAATTTGAAAGTTCCTTTAGAAAAGTGTCCGGCTGGAGTTGACCAGAACAATATGTAATCCCGCTATTAGCGGGATTTTTGCCAATTCTTAAGCTAGGTGATCAACCAATGAAAATTTGTCGGTTGTGCTACTGGCTGCTTCTAACCAGCGATTAACTAGTTCAGGTTTGTCTGGTGCTGCTGTAACACCAGCTTTAATCTCTCCATTGAGAACAGCTTCTACGGCTAAAGATACGGGTATTGATACAAGTTTAGCCATAGCAGAGCCCTTTTGGTCACCTATTGCATCGAGTGCATAGGTTTGATGCCAGGTTATTTGGCCCTGTTTTTCTACTTTAAGGGTCACTGCTAATACGACTCTATCGAATTCACCCTCTAATATAGCGTGTTTTTGCCATAACTGTTCGCTTAGATCCTTGATACCTTGGTCTGTTATACCTTGCTCTATTTTTTTGAAAATAGGCTGCCAGACATCTTTCCAACCTTGATAACGCAGAGTTCCGCGCACAAACTGTTTTATATTCCAGCCATCATCCATTTTGTATTGGTGAATAAATGGCAGTGAGTCTCTATTGGGGTAAACTTCGAAAGTCTCGCTGCCCCAAGGCATATCTAAAGGGTATTGATCAACGGCGTTCCAAGGTTCGGTAACAGTGTATTGCTTGCTGTTTAATATGCTTACAGAAGTATTTTTTAGGGCTTTAAGTACGCCTGCTGGTGACCAGCTAAATTTGTAACAAAAATCATTAGCTACTTCACTAAGACCACCACAGTAGCTATTAAAAGAATGTTGATTACGCTTGTCAAAATGTTCAGATTTGCGATATTCTTCTACCAATGCATGCGCCATAGAGTGATCTAAACCTGGATCTAAGCCAACCTCATTTACAAGACACAATCCGGCTGTTTTGGCCTCGCTATTCAATGATTGCATCGCCTCAGAAATATAAGAACTGGTTACAAAGTGAGCTTTTTGTTGTAGGCAGACCTCTGCCAAAGGCACATGAAATTCACCGGGTAGCATTGATATCACTACATCATCGGCGTTTAAATTTTCTGCAAAAGAGTGCATATCAAATTTAACTATCTTATCAGTGATATCACCGACTGCTTGCTGAGCTTTGTCGACCGATCGATTGTAAACGATAACAGCATACTGCAGATTTATTAGTCTTCTAAGGCCTGGGATAGCCGAAAGGCCAGTGCCGATCCAATGTATATTTGGCATCAGTTATTCCTATTATAATATTTAATTTTATCAGTATAATTAGCTTTTAAGCTGCATTCTAGCACTGGCTTGAGTAGCGCGACAATCTTTTTATTGTAAACATATTTATAATTTTCAATATGTTAGCGCTAAAAACTAACAATATATAGCCAATAGGCTTGTCTTATAATGCAAGTTTTTGATTTAAGAGAAAATGTTACTTTCCTTAAAAGATTAATAGGGTAAAAACGGCCCACTGGGGGTCAAAAGTGACAGTCGCTATTGACCGCTTTGAGACCTGAATAACCGGCACTGACACTAGTAAATAATAGACAAGTCACTCAATTATTTAATGAGTGATTTTATAGGTAATGAAACGGCTTGCGACTCTCCATTTTGAAAATTTAGTCTAAAGCTAAAATTGTTACCTTTTTGTAAATTTTTAGTCAAGCCAATGAACATGATATGCAGGCCACCGGGCTTGAGGCTGACTGTTTTTCCAGCTTCAATTTCTAAGCCGGCAAGTTTTGTCATTTTCATCACACCGTCCAGCATTGTGTGATTATGCACTTCTATGGCTTTAACCTCTGGGCTAGAACCGCCTATCAACGTGACCGTATTATCGCTATTATTAGTCAATTGCATAAAGGCAGCGCTGATCACTTGCCCCGGGGGAACTTCACGTAAGTAACCTTCTTTAATGGAGAGATCCGCAAGGACTGTTTGACTAAACGAGAGGCTGCCATAGATTAGGCTTGCAGTGATGAGGTTAGTCGCTTTCATATATTGTTACTCAGTTAATTGGAGAACTTTTTTGGCAAGGTTATTTTGAATATCGGCGTGGGCAATAGTGTCGGATAGAAGACCTTCTTTATCTATCAAATATATTCTAGACGTGTGATCAACGGTATAACCCATAGCCGATTCAGTTTGTTGATTAATCTTGTAATAAGCCCCATATTTTTTCACGAGTATATCAAGCTGTTGTCTGTCAGCAGTGCCAGAAAGCATTGTTGGATAAAAGTAATGTCCATAAGTCTTTAGTTTATCTAAAGTATCACGTGTTGGATCGACACTAATAAACAAAGGCTGAATCTGCTCTCTGGTAGCAGTAGGTAATGTTTTCAAGATATTACCTACGAGCGCTAAAGCGGTGGGACACACGTCTGGGCAGCTTGCATAGCCAAAATATAAAACCACGACTTTGTTCGTATAATCGGCTAGTTTAAACAACCCATCGGCAGTGGGAATATTAAAATCACCTCCAAGGGTGTATTTAGGTGCAGTGGTGTTCGAGTGATTGACATTGATATAGGTCGAAATGCCTAATATCAAAGCAAAAAGTAAAAGTAAAACGACAATCAGTTTTTTGGTAATGATAGACATAAACTTCCTTATTCAAGCGTTTTAAGTTTAAACCAATAGCGGCTAATTTTATATTCGCTTTGTCAATTAATTGTTACTCTCCAAGTCTTGGAGCCTGGAGTACAAACTGGGATGCAAGCATTTGCCTCTCAATGGTGGCTTGTGGTTCGTTTGAATTAGAATTGATTGATTCCCATGTCACCATCAAAACGTATTTTTGCGGATTTTAACAACTTATTAGAGTCAATTAAGCGGATCGAAAATGAAATTAAAGCTTGGAGAGTTGATGCACTGCTAAGTTCAATGGGTGTTAAAGTGGTATAAATCACAGAGTCACCTTACGATAATGGATATTCTACAGCACTAATTTTGACATTTTTAGCTTTTCTGTATGAAAAACAACCTACTTTTTACCATGCTAATAAAAATCACCAAGGTGAAGGTACTTAAGACACTAGCCTAAATTAAAAAACACTGAACCTGAATTTATTCAAAAATGCTGTTAGGGAACGAGTATTCATCATTAGTGCAGGTGAGTGTCTATTAGTAGCAGCTACTCACCTTGAGCAATTAATTTCAGTTAAAAGTCTAATACTGAGTTGAAGTTACAGGGATAGTCGGATGATTTCAAATAATTTATAGGCTGCAGGTGGCGATAATTTATGGCTGTGTTGTTCAAAATTAAAATTTATTTAACTTGAATAATTTTTTTGATCATCTCATCACTGTCCCATTCTCTAGGGCCTAATATTTTTTCAATTAACTGACCATGGGCGTTAATGATAAAAGTGGTTGGCATCATAGAGACTTGCCATGCACTGCTGTTGATGCTTTCTTCATCCAATAACACGCTAAAATCTATTGGCATCTCTTGGACAAATTCTTCAACCGTTGTCGCAGATTCGCCAAAATTAATTCCTAGCATGACGACCTCATGAGACTTTAATTGAGCCCATGCACGGTTCATTGCAGGTATTTCTTCACGGCAAGGACCGCACCAACTCGCCCAATAGTTTACGACTAATGTCTTGCCTTTATAGCCACTTAGAGTGTGATTGTTGCCCTGCAAATCTTTGAGTTGAAAATTTTTTAAGGACAGATTAAGCTCTTCAATTTTCACAGTATCAACTTCCCTCATTAATAAAAAACCAGCGAATAATAGACTGAGGAAAAGGATCACAAAAAGGCTAGTTATGCGGCTGGAGAAATTCAACAAAATAAAACTTCCTTCGAAAGATGAATCGGCTGAGTTATGAAAAAATGTGTGCTAATTATACCTGTATTTGATGAAAAACAGTGGTTTTTAACGGATTGAAAAGGCTTAAAGTTAAATTCACAATCAGCGATTATTAACCAAGCCGAGAACAAGTATAAAACAGCGTTTGAGGTTTAGTCAGGAACGTCAAGTGACAACCTATCAATATCCAATCAGGCATTGCAAAGATATCAGCATAAAAACTTAAAGTGGCAGTTCAGCTACGCAGTGAAGCTTTTTACATAGTGACTGATGCAGTTAATTTCGGCGTCACGCATTGCATTGCCGATGGCAGGACCTTGATGGCCGTCAATAACAGCTTGTTGAATTATTTTTTTTCGATCTAATTTATTTAACTGGTCGACAATTTGTTCGGCATATTGTGCTTGAGGATAAGGTTTGTCGACAAACAAATCTCCTCTGCCTTGGGCATCACAGAGGCAGGCTTGGAGAAACTGTTGGAATATTTCAGGTTTCTTCAGTGCATTGATTTGACCCACGATAAGCTTATGCAATGTCACTGGCTTTAGCGCAAAGATGGTATGACATTTAGTATGGTTATCACTGGTAAGTAGCGCGATGTTTCGAAAACGATTGGGTACTTTAAGTCGGTCACAGAACTGTTTTATGACCCTTAAGCCTCTTTTTTCGTGACCATACAAATTTCCGTTAGCTAAATAACAATTAGCTTTTCCAAAATCGTGAGTGAGTGCGGCAAAACGGGTTTCCAGATCAAATTTTAAATCAGCCGCTCTTTTTACCACTAACAGAGTATGCTTGTAAACATCGCCTTCTGGGTGATGTTTTGCAGATTGCGGAATATGTTGCATGACGTCAACTTCCGGGAATATTCCTAATCCAGTTAAAGCTTTAAAAAATAAATGAGGGTGTTGCTCGCCCAGTGCTTTCTCGGTTTCTCTCCAAACTCTTTCGGGCACTAAGTGATCAAGCTCACCACTGTCTTTTAAATCGAGCATCAACTGATAAGTTTCTGGATGAATCGTCCATTCTTCACCGTAGCGAGCAAGAAACCGCGCTACACGCAATACTCTAACGGGGTCTTCTGAAAATGCTGCGGTGGTATGTCTAAGAATTTTATTTTTTAGATCGGTCTGACCATTATAGGGGTCTATAATCTTATTATTTGTGTCTCTCGCCATAGAGTTAATGGTTAAATCTCGGCGTGCGAGGTCTTCTTCAAGGGTCACTGAAATACTGGCATCAATCGTAAAACCGGTATATCCAGAACCGCTTTTTCTCTCAGTGCGGGCTAACGCGTATTCATCCTTCGAGACTGGGTGTAAAAATACTGGAAAATCAGTACCTATTGCCTGATAACCTAGACTCAACATGGTCTCAACCGTTTCTGCGACCACGACATAATCTTCATCGTTAGATGCAACACCAAGGAGCGCGTCTCTAACAGCACCACCCACTAAATATACTTGTCGTAGTTTTGTATCCATTATTTTTGTCTATAATCATGTGTGTAAGTTTGAAGTGTAGATAGAAATTTCTGCTGTTAATAGCTCTTATGTAATATTCGACAGGTTTCGGATTTATTAGCACTATATAGTGCTAGGCCATAATCATTAAAAGAGTCAGTATCATTCTATCAAAAGTATAAGTGCAAATAGCAAAAAGTTACTAATAAGAGGCTTAATATCATTCTATCTTGATTATATTTAGTATAAGTACAGGTAAACCAGAGTAGTATTATGTTTAGTTTCATCAATACTACAAGGTAGAACTTCACGTTGATTAAAGTTTCTCTAGTAGGTTTCGGTTTGTCCGCAAACTTATTCCATCTCCCATTTGTAATCCACTCAGAATATTTTTCCCTCGTGGCTGTTAGCACGGGTCAAGTTGACGCTGCTAAAAGCCAATATCCGCAGATAGATGTTTATTCAGATGCGCAATTAATGCTGAGAAAAAGTGAGGCTGATTTAGTGATTATCACCTCTCCAAATGACAGCCATTTTGATCTCGCTAAGTTGGCGTTAACCATGGGTAAACATGTGTTGCTTGAAAAACCTATGACATCGACTAGCGAGCAAGCCTTAGCGTTAGCCTGCCTTGCGCACCAACAATCATTAGTCTTATCAGTTTATCATAATCGTCGCTGGGATGGAGACTTCCTAACTGTCCAACAATTGATAAAAAGTAGTAAGTTGGGAAAAGTTAAAATGTTTAGTAGCCAGTTTGACCGATTTAGGCCTTTTGTACGGGATCGTTGGAGAGAGCAGCAAGGCCTTGCCACTGGAATGCTTTATGATTTAGGCTCACATCTAATAGATCAAGCACTGTGTTTATTTGGCGCACCGCATTCAATAACCGCAAATTGTGTCGCATTACGAGAAAACTCTAAAGTGACTGATTACTTTAAATTGCTGCTACATTACGAAAATATCGAAGTGATCTTAAGTTCTAGCCCCTATTCGGCGGGCCCAAATCTGCGTTTTCAATTACAAGGTGATGCGGGCAGTTATGTGAAATATGGATTGGACCCTCAGGAGCAGCAACTGCATGACGGACTGCTTCCCTCAACACCTGCTTTTGGTATAGAACCACCCTCAAATTACGGTCTTAAGTACCTTATAGATGCTGTAAGTGGTGAACAACATGTCACTAAAATTGAAACCTTGGCCGGTAGTTATAAGGAATACTATGCTCAGTTAGCATTAGCGATACAGACCAGACAAAATGTCCCTGTAAGCGCAATGGAAGGTGCTAAAGTAATAAAAATAATTGAATTGGCGATTCAAAGTGCTCAACAACGCAAGACTGTAGACGTTGACCTAACAGGTTTTAATTATGAAAGGCTGGGCTAGTTGGACTCAGTCGCAATAAGCCCCCACCAAATTGCGTCTCTTTGAATTGAAATTGACTCTAGGTCAACCTAGTCGATAGAGCCCTTAAGACTGGGCGGCAGCTATTATTCTCGCTCGTGCTGTTGCCACCAACAATGCGGTTTCAATGGTTGATTGACTGTCACTACTTGTCCAAAGATAGGCATCAGCAATTTAATGTTCTTAGCGGCGGCTAATTTTGAAATGCGTACCATTGGGTCATACCAAGCATGAAATGCTAAATCAAAAGTGGCATTGTGAATGGGCATTAAATAGCGTCCATTTAAATCTATAAAACTTTGTAAACTTTGCTCAGGTTGCATATGCACTAAAGGCCATTGTGCATCGTAAGCTCCTGTTTCAATGAGACATACATCAAAGGGGCCATATTTATCGCCAATTTCTTTAAAACCATCAAAGTAACCAGAATCACCACTAAAAAATAGCTTTTGGTTGTTGTATTGAATAACCCAAGAACCCCAAAGAGTAGAGCTATTATCATTTAACCACCTGCCCGAATAGTGGTGCGCTGGGGTAAAACTGAGCAAGGTATTGTCGATTTGTAACTCCTGCCACCAATCAAAAGTGGTTATTTGGCTAGGTTTGACTCCCCAACGTTCCAAATCCCCATTGACGCCTAAAGGCGCCAGAAAAAAATCGGTTTTTTTACAGAGCGCTTTTATACTGGCCTTATCCAAGTGGTCGTAGTGGTTATGAGAAATAATAACGCCTTTTATGTAGGGTAATTGCTCAATTGTAATAGGCGACAAGTGGAATCTCTTAGGGCCAAAGAACTTAAAAGGGGAAGCCCTTTGTGAAAAAACTGGATCAATTAACCAAAAATCAGCAGCCATTTTTAGTAAAATAGTCGAGTGACCCAAACGATAAATATGGATGTTATCATCATCTAATAGAAAGAGGTCTACTTTGTTTATCGGTAATATCGGCAAACAATACTTGGGGACTGAGTCTTGCTTTTTTTCCAAAAAAAGCCGTTTTAGATAGTTAAAGAAAGCGCGCTTGCCTTTTCTAGGATGCTGCTGGGTATTGTGGAACTTACCTTCATGGTACTGTGCCGATGCACTGAAATGATCCGTGTTTTTTGGAAGTTTTGCATTTAGCCAATGTAATAGCATGTTTGTCCTAAATGTAATATCTAAAGTAAATTCTTCGAAAAATTAGCTAGGGGAAACAGAGAATAATCCTCCAGAGGTTCCCTGTAATAACTAAGCGCACAAATATGCTAAGTGATTGGCAATTCTTTTAGCGGTATGCAGACAAAAGAAACTGACCAAATACTTTAATACAGCGACTTGCTCTCAAAAGTGATCACTTTAAAAGGGCATATAAAATAATTCTGCTATTGCCTCATCATCAATCATCCGGCATGCAGAGAGGTTTTGGAATTGTTCGCCGCTTCCCCAAACATCCGTTATTTGCATCTTGAGCAACAATCTTGATAGGCATCAGACGAGTATTTGCAAGATTAGTTCAGCGAGCTGTCTATTTATATATTCAATATAGTTATATATTTGTTCTTTTTTATTACTTCCATTCAACAACAATGCGCCTATAATATCAAAATCAAGTTTTGCAATATTAATACTCAATATTAGCCGGAGGCGTTATGCTGAACCATTTAAAAGCAAGTTACTCATTTACTACCCAATCAGACGAGCTCATGGTGCATGATTACTCAAAAATTAAGGTGGAATCAACCCAAAAGCGACACTTAAAAGCAGTAGAGGCAATAGGAGCCTTAGAAATATCGAATATTGACAAACAGCCGACCTATGACTTTGTCGGAGTTGCTGGATAGCGCTTATTTTTTCGGGAACATAAAGAAGGCCGCTAATAGATTAGCGGCTTTTTTAGTTTTTGAGCAGTAGATTTTATAGTCTGACTTTTCCCGTACGCTAATGGATATTAACAGCAGCTATTTGACTGATATTATTTTAACAATAGTCAATGATTTTTTTGTAACCCTCAAACACCTCAGTCTAATAACGCTCAAGCGCAAGAATTGCATCGCGCCAGAAAATATAGGGTTTATCGATGATTCTGGCAATAATATGCGAAACTTAAACTTGTGTTCTGGTACTACATTAAAGGTTCACTTTTGTTCTTGGGATAACTAGATATTAATTGAAATATATTACCTAATATGCGATGTTTAAAAGATTTAAGGAGAAGCTGGATTCAAGCAATATGCAATTAAGGATGAGCCATGCTAGATATTTTAATTTATTCCGACAGTTTATCTTGGGGGATCATTCCTGATACTCGAAAAAGATTGAGCTTCGATAAGCGTTGGCCCGGAGTGTTTGAGCTCAATTTAAAGGGCCAACAGGCTAATGTTAGGGTGATAGAAAACTGTTTAAATGGTCGGCGCACGGTCTGGAGTGATCCCTATAAAGAAGGTAGAGATGGCAGTGATGGTTTTTCTCAAGTACTTGAAATGCATGCGCCTTTAGCGCTTGTCATCATCATGTTAGGTACCAACGATTTTCAATGTACCCATGACAACAATGCCTGGATGTCTGCTCAGGGGATAGTCAAATTGATCAATATTGTACGTACTGCGCCAATAGAGCCCGCAATGCCGGTCCCAGATATTTTAATTATAGCGCCACCTCTAATGGATGAGCCGAAAGGGACATTGGTGAATAAGTTTATCGGCTCGCAACCTAGGAGTCTTGGCTTGTCAGAAGAATTGCAAAAGGTCGCTGAAACACAGGTAACCTATTTTTTTGATGCTGCCAGTGTCACTCCCTCAAGTAAGGTTGATGGTATTCATTTAGATGCCGATCAGCACCAAGTACTAGGTCAGGCAATAGCAAAAGCTGTATTGCAGCTCAATATACTTTACCCCTCGACCAACCCATGAATCAAATAAAATGAGACCTTAGTACTAAGTAGAAGTCGAATGCCAAGGCATAGCAAAAAAATCGCAAAATCGGCGTTAATACATCAATGAGAATTGTGATTTTTTAAATGGCGTATTACTGAGCGGGGTCATAGTATAAAGGCCTCAAAATAGCCGGCGAATGAACGTTAGTCGCAGGCTGTTTAGCTCAAAGTTTGTGTGTTCAACTAATGGTCTCAGCATAAAGCTAGTTTTTCCTAGGCCGGTAGATACTTTCGTACGAATAACTTGAGGTTTTTAATTGAGATCAAAAATAGAGGGCTTATTCGCTACTTTTTTAGCTATAAGACAAGATATTAACTTTCAGGTGATAAATGAAAAGATTAGGCCATAAATAGTTAGACGTCGCCACACAGACCACGATTGATTCTTGGTTTCCTAGAAATAACCAGAAGCTTTTACGTAGTTGTCTAGCTGAAAAAGTCGGGCTCATTCGCAGTGAATTTATTGAAATCGAGATTGAAGATTTAACCCGAGCCCCGACATCAACCGAAGAAGCTTACCTGAGATTACACCTTCTCTCTGAATGTAAAGTATTGCCAAACAGTATTAACTTAGACGGTATTTTTTCTTTATTACCCAACATTGCCTGGACTTCAGCGGGTCCGGTACAGCCTAATAAAGTAACTGAATTACGTCAATTACTGGCCGTTGAACATCATCATTTATTAATAAATAGTATCGATAAATTCCCTAGAATGACCGATTATGTAATCCCACAAGGCGTGCGAATAGGCGACGCTGATAGAGTTCGCTTAGGCGCGCATTTAGCACCGGGAACAACCGTTATGCATGAGGGTTTTGTTAATTTTAATGCCGGTTCACTAGGCGACTGCATGATAGAAGGGCGGGTAACACCTGGTGTTATTGTAGGTAAAAATTCAGATGTTGGCGCGAGCTCTTCTATTATGGGAACGCTATCTGGGGGCGGTAAACAAGTGAACAGAATTGGAGAGCGAAGCCTGTTAGGTGCAAATGCTGGCATAGGCATCTCTCTAGGTGATGAATGTATTGTTGAAGCTGGATTGTATGTCACAGCCGGTACAAAAGTTAAACTTGCAGGAGGGGACGTTGTGTCTGCACGACAATTATCGGGGCAATCTGGGCTACTGTTTCGCAGAAACAGCCTGACAGGTACCGTAGAAGCCATCGCCACCAACGCTAAAGTATGGGGAGGACTCAATCAAAACCTGCATTCGAATAAATAGGCAGTAGATATGTTTAAACTTAAGATTACTCAAACGCTATATTTAGAATTACTTCAGCAAAGTCATTGCACGGCTTGATCACTAGCCAGCGCGAACATTTAACTGGCTGGGAAAAGTCACACTGAACAAGACAGTGCGCGTTTTATCGCGAAAACGATGCAACAATTTGCCAATAATAATGGTTTACAAGGGGCCATATTTAAGCAAAATATTTTAGTTAGTGTGGGGGGTAATGATTCCCAATTGAATAAAATAGAAGTGCGCTGCGCGGTTAAAAATTTTAGAAGGCCTGCTATTGCTGAATGTTTAGGGTTTATCTTTAACAGTCTTTTACACCAAAACGAGCCCATAAAGGGCGAGTATTTCGATAAAAAATTCTTTTCGATACTGCACAGTAAATATTTTCTCATCAACAGATGAGTGACCCCAAGCGTCATTGGGTAAAAACGAGAATATTTAGGATTCAGTGCGTTATTTTTGATTGTGATGGGGCTTTGCTTGACAGTGAATATATAGGCAACATCTGACGAGTGAAAATGCTCGAAAACTACGGCATAAAAACCGCTGCGGATATTCTTATGTCAGGCTTTAGAGGCGGCAAAATGCTGGATATGCTAAGTGTTCTATCCACTGAGCACAATGTCACCTTTAACGCTAATTTTAATGCCAAGTATCCTATTCTCGTTGCTGTTCTGCTCAGGTCAGAATTGCTGGCTTTTCCCGAAGTGCTTGCAAGTTTAGGGCAAATTAAACGGGCTAAGTGCGTTGCCTCAAGTGCGCTGGTAGAACAGCTAAACCTCGCATTCAATATTTCCCAGTTGAACGTTTCTTGGCAACTAATTTGTACAGCGCCCACCACATTCAATCATAGAAACCTGAGCTTGATTTGTTTTTATTTGCGGCCAAAAAATGGCTTTTAAAACGCAGCCTAAGATAGCCCAGTGGGCATAGCAGCCAGTATGCAAAGCATATTGTTTGACCTAATGGATATTTATAGCACTTTTAATGCGTGATATCGAATAGACCATATGTCAAAGCTGGGACTATTGAATAATTCACTTTAAGCACAAAAAACCTGCCTTTATACTGCCTTGGTGTCGCGAGAAGGATTGATTTGTAAATAATTGCTCGTTTGAATTTTAATGCGACTATTCTCTGTCTAAATTTCACTTTAAAAACAATTATCGTTACTGGCTTGAGCGCTATTTGCTAAACTAACCGTCGATTATTTGAGTCCTGTTCAATTGTTACTGGTTTCAGTTGTAGAGGGATGTATAACAAAGGATTTTAAATGTTAGTTTACCCTGTCTCTTTTCGCCTCTTTAAATATCTCAGCTTTATACTGTTGAGTTTTTCATGCTTACTGTCCGCAGCTCCCAATGTGGTAGATGCACCGGCGTCTCTTCAGCAGTGGCACGGGTGGGTTGTGCATCAATATCCCGAGCTTAATTGTGGCGTGGGCGTCGCAACCGATCAGCGCCAGTGCCAATGGCATTCACCAATAGAGATTAGTTTGGATAACCAGCGTATTGTTTTTTCACAGACGCAGGTACTTGAAAAGAAGAGTTGGGTTGAGCTACCGGGTAATAAAGATGCATGGCCTATTCGCGTATTGGTTAACGGCCAAGAAATTAACGTCATGGAATATAACCGACAGCCTGCACTTTTTCTCGATGTAGGTACCCACCAGATTGAAGGTGTGATTGAGCCACACCGTCTGCCGTTGGCACTAAAATTACCCGCGACTGCGACCTTTGTCAGTCTGAAAATTGACGGCAAACAGATATCTCAACCCAGTATTAATGGTCAGTCATTGCTGTTAAATCAAACAACAGTAAAAACCACAGATACCGCCGACAGCATCAATGTACAAGTCTACCGTATTATCCGCGATGGTTATCCGCTGTGGCTAGAAACCCAATTAGAACTTAATGTTGGGGGAGGGAAGAGAATAGAACGCCTAGGCAGAGTGCTACCTGAAGGTTTTGAAATAAGTGAAATACGCTCTAAATTACCGCTGAGAATTGATTCCCAAGGACATATGCAAGTTCAATTGACCCCAGGGCGGCACTCTATCTATCTAAAAGCCAGACTGGTTAAAACCGTTGAAACCTTTAATATTGAGTCAACTCATCACTGGCCAACCCAAGAGATTTGGAGTTTTTCACCCAATCGTAGTTATCGAATCGTCGATGTCCAAGGCTCTGCAATAGATAGCAGCCAAACCAACATGCCTCAAGCTTGGAAGCAATTTAGCAGCTATCTTATGAGTCCTGAAAAGGGTTTGACAGTAGTAGAAAAAAGTCGTGGCGATGTTAATCCAGATAAACACCAGCTAACGTTAGAAAGAGACCTATGGCTGAGTTTTTCTGGCAGTGAATTCACGACCAAAGAGCACTTAAAGGGACGTTTAAGCACCTTAGATAGATTAAGTACTGCCCAAGGTTACAGTGCCGGTCGTGTCCGTATAAACAATCAGGGTGTGCTAATTACCGAAGTTAATGCTGACCAAGGCGTTGAAGTCCTGCCTGGGACATTAGATTTTACCTCGGTAGGGACTGTCGTTGGTTACACTTTAGCCATCAACCCCTGGTCTAGCGATATAAACACGGCATCAATACAAGTGAACCTGCCTCCCGGTTATTCAATGTTTGCCGTGGAGGGCGCTGATACTGTCGCACATGATTATTTATCTAGCTGGAATTTATGGCAGATATTTATCGTTATATTGCTAGTGGTAGTGCTCTTTAAACAATATGGAATAGCGGCCGGCAGCGTCGGCTTGCTCTACGCATTACTCGTACATAACATCGACGGGGCCCCGAGCAGCGTATTGTTACTGTCAATTCTTGGTTTTCACTTCTTGATAAAAGTACTGCCAGTACATAAATTTCGAAACTGGCTGATGGCTGGTTATAAGATTGTGCTGGGCTTAGTGGTACTGAGCTTTCTACCTTTTGCAGTGCAGCAGGCGCGATTGTCAATTTACCCTCAATTAGAGAAACAGCAATCAATCAGTGGTCATCAAAAATATAAACAGCGAAGGCCTGTCAGTGATGAAATGATTTTAGAATCGATTAATGATGCTGCAGCGCCAATGATGAGTCAGAGTGTGGCTAAAGCGCGCTCGTTGAAAGACCTCGCACCAAGTAAAAAAATACGTGAATATAAAAATCAGTATCAAGAAAATGAAATAGTTCAAACCGGGCCGGGACTGCCCAATTGGCATTGGAACTCAGTTAATATAAGTTTCACGGGCCCCGTGGTTATTGGCCAGAAAATCTCACTGACTATCATTCCACCTTGGCTCAATAGAGTGTTTAATATTTTAAGGGTAATCTTGTTCTTATTACTGGCATTGCTGTTTATGCGAGGGCAGAACTTTACAGTGAGTAAACCTCCTAAATCCCCTGATGATAAAGAGCGGGATAGTAAAAGCGCAGAATTTAATAAGAGTTTATCGGCAAGTACTACTGCGCTAGTTTTGATGCTGGCAATTATTAGCAGTGGTTTTTTAATTGGCGCAGATGCCACCGCCAGTGAATACCCTGATAAAGCGTTACTTGAGGAATATTATCAAAGACTTAGCCAAGGGCCGCTGTGCCAACAAAATTGTCTGGCGATAAACCAGTTAAACATAGTCACCAGTAAAGATATGGTCAGTTTACATTTGAAAGTAACTAGTTTAGCTAAAGTACCTTTTCGTTTGCCTGTGGATATCGGAAAAATTAGCAGTGCGACCATATTAGTCAATAATCAGCCCGCCGTCATGCTGACCAAGGATAATGGCTCAGCTTATTTAGCCCTTGAAGAAGGACTTCAAACAGTCGATATTGCGATTAATGTCGCCGACTTATCTGAAATCCATCTACAGTTTTCACAGCAGCCGCAGTTTACCCATGTAAAAGGCTGGGCTTGGAAAGTAACAGGTTTAGAGAATCAAAGGATAAACAATGGCAGACTGTCACTGCGCAAGATTAAAACCGAAAAACGGGACATTAATCAAAAGCACCTAACAGCTAGCCCTATAAAGCCGCTGGTAAGTGTCACTAGAGACATTGAATTGGGTTTGCAATGGTCAGTGACAACTACTGTCCGCAGGTTAGCGCCCACCAAAGGGCCGATTAATTTGGCAATACCTTTACTCCAAGGCGAGTCTGTTAACAGTGCTAAAGTGAAGGTTAGAGAGGGGCAAGTGGTGCTCGATTTTGCGACTAATACCAACACTATAACTTGGTATTCAGATCTAAAACAAGTATCAGCCTTGCCATTAAAAGCACAAGAGCATCCAAACTATTTTGAAGTCTGGCGAGTGCAGCCGTCGCTTAAATGGCATTTAAGCTTCGAGGGT
>JAWUWK010000033.1:0-10332 GCA_034111875.1 Gammaproteobacteria bacterium | reverse complement strand
GTACCGATTCCGATATATCTAAACCAGTGAAACGCCTAAAAATTAAGTCGCGTGCCCATTGTTTTTCAAGCCCTTCGTCACTGAGCTTGTGCCAGCTTTGTACTAACAGTGCGCGAAACATCATAATGGGTGGCCAAGCTTTATTGCCGCGTGGAGAGGAATAAATATCAGTTAGCAACTGCTCTATCCTCGTCCAATCAATGAGTGAATAAATCTCATCAAGCTCCTTGATCGCATCGTGCTCGATGAGCATTGAATCCGCAAGACTGCGCTGTTTGATATTTTTCCAGGCCACGGTGATCTTCCATCTATATTTTTATAGGCGCTATTATCGCAGGTTGAGCAGTTTTTATCATTCTGTGCAAAGGTCTCAAAGAACTTACCTAACTTTGGGGCCCAGCAATTATTTGATTTAGTGATGAGTGAGGTGATGGCTGACTGATAGGATAGGATAGGAAAGGATAGGATAGGGTAGTAAGTAAGATTAATATCTTCAGTAAATATGCTGCCGCTATGCACGGCAGTACAAATTAATTAACAGTTCTGTGTCAACCTAACTCAGCTAAATTATCTTGGCAATCAAGGCAAGAAAATCGCCCATTTTGATAATGCCAGGAAAATGTCGCCCTGCCAGGATACCTGATACTTGTGCTTGATATTCTTCGGGTGCTTCACCGGTACGATCAAGCGGCCAAACACGCGCCACGATATCACCTACGTTGATCTGCTCTTCTAAATCAAAACAGAATTCAACTAAGCCGTCTCTGTTGCTAAATATGCTGCTATTATCTGCACTCATATCTAGCATTTTACTGGGTGATTGCTGTAGCTCTCCGTTTAGAATATTTGCGTGAATAAGAAAGTTTCTAACGCCTTTTATAGTAACAGAACAAGTGTGCGCACTAGCACTCCCGCCACCGCCTAATTCAGTCGATAAAAACACCTTACCTTGATCTTCTACCGCTGTGTCGTACATGCCAACATTATCAATTTCTTCCAGCATAATGGAGTACGGAGCATTGAAAGCTTTCATACTGGCTACGCAAGCTTGTTGTTGTAAATTGTCATCTAGAATATGTGCAGCTGCAAAAGGTATAAAATTTAAGGTCTTGCCCCCTGCGTGAATATCTAGCACAAAATCAGCAAGTGGGATTAACGTGCAGTTAAAGTAGTTAGCTATTTTTTCTGTCACTGTGCCATCAGGCTTACCTGGAAAGACGCGATTCATATTTCCGCCATCGACGGGTGAGGTGCGGGTTGCCGCTCTAAAAGCTGGATAGTTTAAAGCAGGAACAATAATTACCCTGCCTTTAATTTGATCTGCTTTCAAGCGATACGCTAGATCTTGCAGTGCTAATGGACCTTCATACTCATCGCCATGGTTAGCGCCAGTTAAAAGTGCCGTAGGGCCAGGGCCATTTTGGATGACGCAAATAGGGATCATCACTGAGCCCCATGCAGAATCATCACGACTGTAGGGTAGGCGCAAATGACCATGATGAACCCCATTTTGATCAAAAGGGATGGTCGAAGAGATTGGATTTTTTGTCATAGTTTAGCTCTTAACTTTTAAGATTATTATAATAATGCTGAGCGTACAGCAGATAGCAGTGCTTCAACTTCAGCTTCTGTGGTGTTCCAAGAGGTCACGAAACGCGGCGGAGCGGTTTCATCGAGTTCACCTTCTGTTACCGTATACCCTGCAGCCGCCATGCGCTGGATAGTTTCACGAGACATATGAGCAAAAATTTCGTTAGATTGAGTAGGATAGGCTAATTCTATACCAGTCAGCGCTGCAAGTCCTTTACTCAATTTGTTTGCCATTTGGTTGGCGTGGCGCGCGTTCTTAAGCCATAAATCATCTTTTACATAGGCTTCTAGCTGCGCGGATACAAAACGCATTTTGGAGATTAATTGCCCTGAGCGCTTGTGCAAAAACGGGAAAGGGCCTACTTGATCAGGATTAAAAAAGATAACAGCCTCAGCGGCTATGCACCCATTTTTAGTGCCACCAAAGGAGAGTACATCGACACCTGCTCGCCAAGTCATATCCGCAGGGCTAGCGCCGATTGCAGCAAGTGCGTTAGAAAAACGTGCACCATCCATATGCACTTTAAGGTGGTATTGTTTTGCTTTAGCAATCAGTGCTGTCAGTTCATCTAGCTGGTATATAGTACCTACTTCACAAGATTGAGTAAGGCTCAAAGCAGCGGGTTGTGCAGAGTGTACATTGCCAATACCGCGAATCATGTTTTCAAGCAGTTTTGGTGTTATTTTCCCATCATCACTGGCAATAGGAATTAGCTTTGCACCACCGGTGAAAAACTCAGGAGCACCACATTCATCGGTATTGATGTGTGACATTTGATGACAATATATTTTTCCAAATGAGGGCGCTATTGCGGACAGAGCCAATGCATTCGCGGCGGTTCCACTGAGCACAGGATATACCGCTACTTCAGTTTCAAAAATGGCTGAAAACAAGCTGTTTAAATGCAATGAGTGTTTATCATTGGCATATGAGCTGGCTATGCCGCTGTTGGCAGTAATTAGCGCTTCAATTATCTCGGGGCATGCACTAGATACGTTATCTGATGCGAAGCTGTTTTTGATGGTGGATGTTGACATGAAAAGATACCTTATAACTGAGGCCTTTACACAAAAATAGCACTACTACTTTGTGTGAAAATGGCTAACGATAGTAATTAATCAAGAGTTGCAGCGGTATATGAAAACAACTGCCCAAAATTTTGGGGTATATGTTTGATATTGGCATGTTGCAGCATCATCCAAGCTGTTGCTTGATTGGAGGTTACTACTGGTTTACCAAGGCGTTGCTCTATTTCATCAATCACGTTCACTGCCGGAAATACTGTACAGAATATAAACAGTGCTTCACTGCTTGGGTGATCAGCTAAAATAGCAGCTTCGATAATGCTCTCTTCACTTACGCGAGCCATCTCTCGGTCATCTTCGATACCAAGGCATTGGAACTGACAAATATCGAGCCCGTGTTGTCTGAAATAAGTGGCCATTGGCTCGCTAGTCTCTATGGTATAGGGCGTCAGCACGCTTATTTTACGCGCATTTAATGCGCTAAATGCTCTTACGGCGCTAAGTGAAGGTGTAACAACAGGAGTGTTGGGAAAATGATTTTGCACGGCACTTTTAATAGCATCATCGCCGATAACCACTGAAGCTGCTGTACAACTATAGCAGATCGCTGCCAAAAGTTGATCATCAGGTAATAGCGCCGCCGCTGAAGTTAGCCTTGGTGCCATTAGCTTTAAGTTATCTGTATTGGTGGGATTTTCAAAAGGCACCCGCGAGGTATATAGGCCGACATCATCGGCGGGAAATATGTTTCGATAATCTCTTTCGGTGGTTAAATCGGTGCTCAGTGTGATTAAGCCAAGGCGTTTCCAGGCGTCTACCGCAACAAACCGAGTGTGATTGGTTGATCGAGTAATGATGGTTTTAGATAGGGTCATTTAGTGCATTCTCTACTTATGATAAGCAACGTCATTTATCAACAGCCTTATTTGTTAAAGGCCACATCTCTGAGAAATAGCGCTATTTGCGGAAAGAAAATCAGCAGCACAGCGACACACAGCAAGATAAATACGAACGGTGGTGTTCCCCTAATAACTTCAAAATAAGGGCGTCTAAAAACGGCAATAGCGGTAAAAATATCGCAGCCAAAAGGCGGAGTTGCTGAGCCTATCGCTGCTTGTAAGGTGATTAAAACACCCACATGTACTGGATCAAGCCCAGTGCTTTTTATAACCGGTGCGAAAATAGGCACGAGTACCAAAATTACTACAATTGGATCGACAAACATACAACCGACAAAAAAGGCAATGGCGATTACAAACAATACGCTAGTGGCTGACATGTCATAAATACCAATGTTCTCAAGTATTTGTTGTGGAATTTGCGCAAAGGATAACACCCATGCAAAAGCCGCGCCTGCGCCGACTAAAATAAACACCACAGAGGTTATTAAGCCAGTTGATTTAACAGTATCTAACAGCTCAGTGAGGCCTAATGTACGAAATACCATACACTCAAGAAACAGTGCATATAGTACGCTCACCACGGCGGCTTCAGTAGGGCTAAAAATCCCACCGAAAATCCCTCCAACAACAATAATCGGAAAGCCTAACGGCCAAAGCGCATCTTTTATGGCAGCTAATCGCTCGCGCCAACTTGCCGCAGGCTCGGTTGGAACGCCCTTAATTGTCGCGTAGATCATGCTGTAAATTGAGAACAAAACTAGGATCAACAAACCTGGTCCTATACCTGCAATAAATAGCTCAGGGATTGATGATTTGGACACAACGCCGTAGATGATCATGCCGATACTTGGTGGGATTAAAAATGCGATATCACTAGAGCTGACAATTAGTGCCAAAATGAACGAATCTTTGTAGCCTGCTTTAAGCATACGCGGGCGAAGAGGGCCGCCAACGGCGACAACTGTCGCTTGAGTAGAGCCTGAAACAGCACCAAAAAGAGCACAAGCGCAAGAGGTGCTAACGGCTAAGCCGCCTTTAATGTGGCGTACAAAGGCCATTACTAAGTCGATTAATCTATCGGCAGATTTACCTCTCGTCATAATATCAGCCGCAAGAATAAACATTGGCACTGCTATTAAAGAAGAAGGGCGTATGCCGCTTAACATTTGTTGTACTAGAAATTCGGTTTTACTAATATCACCATCAAACAGCATCAGAACGCCAACAAATGATCCGACAATAAGTGGGATCATCATCGGGAAACCTAGTAATAAAAACACCAACATGATGAGGAAAATAGTTAAAGCCATGGTTATAGCTCCATCAATTCATATTCTTTAAGGTTGGTAGACAAATAAAGATCCTCTTCGGTCAGGTTTTTATAGCAAGCTAATAAATACTGTATCGCTGTAATAAAAAGCCCAACAGGCACCCATAAATAAGTGATATAAACTTTGATACCTAAGGCTGGCATCACTCGGCCTTTACTCATCAGGTTAAGCACATACTCAACGGCGAACCATGCGAGAACCAAAATACATATCCCTGTTATGCCGCAGATAAGTGTCATCATCCATTTTCGCTGCCTAAAAGGAAGGCCATCATAAAAAGCCGACATGCGAATATGTCTACCTTGTCTGGCTGCGTAGCCTATACCTGCAAAAGTAACTAACAGAATAAAAATGTTGTTAAGTTCTTCTGAAAAAATAATGGAGTGGTTAAACATAAAGCGGCTAATGACGTTAACCATTGTGTTAACGGCCATAAAAATCACCCCAGCGGCCATCATAAAAACTTCGAACTTGGCAATTGCCGAATCAACTGTATTAAAAAATTTAAGAGGGCCTCTAGTGCTTTTAGGCTTCTGGGCCATGGTGAACTCCTAATTTGTTTACCCTGAAAAATAGCTATCAGCGCTTTAATATATTTAGAAATCTCTATCTGAATGATTGCATTGCTCTAATGACAGCGCTGTAGCGGGGGATAAAGCTAGCTCGTGTGTGCTAGTTATCTGCTGCTGTGATATCTATCTTCATTTGCTCAAGAATCGCTTTCCGCGATCTCCTGCGCGTTTGATAAAAGCAAGTTCAACCGATTTAGCACGCTCTTTAAATACAAGACGTTCTGCATCAGTCAAGCGTACAATTTTAACATTCGGGTTCGTTTCTATTATTTTAGCAAGGCCCGTTTCATCAAGCTTTACCGCCACATCTAGAATGTAATCATGTGCAGCTTTAGTGGCGTTTTGAATCAGAGTCTGATCCTCTTTACCTAACCCATCATAGAAATCAGCATTAGCCATCACTGCGGTAGTGTATTGTCCATGACCGGTATAAGTTAGCACGGGTGCTAAATCATCTAGGCAATAAGCTTCGATCCAGATAGCGGGGTTTTCTTGGCCGTCAATCATCTTGGTTTTTAGCTCACCCCATGGCATTGCGATAGGAGATGCGCCAAATGACTTGTAAGTTTCAAGTAATAAGGGCGATGTCATGGTGCGAATTTTCATGCCTTCAAGATCGGCAGGGGTACGAAATTCTTTCATGGTAGTGACAACCATTTCGCCCTCTGGGAATATCGCTAATAGCTCTAGCCCTTGCTCACGATAGCTATCGTGGAACATTTCATTAACCGCTTTACCTTCTTTGAAAAACTTTTTAATTTTAGCAGGGTCTGTAGGCTGAAGATAAGGAACGGGAAAAGCTTCCGCTTCGGGAATCAACGCGCCAGTAAACCCTGGAGACTGATCAATGAATTGCAATAAACCGGCTTGCGCTTGTTCCATAGCATCGGCAGATTCGCCTAGTGTGCCAACGGGATAAATTCTAATAGTATGTGCCGAGTTCTTCTCTATCTCTTCTTTGAACTTAGTGGCATATAAGCCTTGGGGATCAGTGAGGCCTTCTTCCATTACATACTTCCACTCAGCTGCGAGAGCGCCTTGAGCGAGTAAACTATTCAAAGCGAGAGCGACAGTAATCTGGCTAATTGACTTCAGTTTTATATTGATTCCTCGTTATTAAAGTAATAAATTTCTACTATTGTTGTGTACATCATGTCACGTAAATATATTAAGTCAATTAAACAGGCTTGTAATATAGGACAATATGCTGGCATTATTATGATTGTTATTATAGATGTGTACAATATTGCGCTAATTGTACGTTTCTAAATACAGTTTTAATTTAAATGCTATTGAGTAGCACGATTTAATCGAGGATCACTATGAGCAGTCATTTAACCCCTTTTAGCATTCAAGAATACCAACGCCGGCTCAGCAAAACACGGAAGGCAATGGTTAAACAAAATATCGATGTGTTGTTTGTTGAAGACCCCTCAAACATGAACTGGTTGACAGGCTATGATGGCTGGTCGTTTTATGTTCACCAAGGGGTGTTGGTTTTTCACGATCAAGAGCCTATTTGGTGGGGGCGCCAGCAAGATGGCAATGGAGCGCTGCGGACTGTTTGGATGGATAGCAGCCGAATCATGCATTATGAAGATCATTATGTGCAGTCTTTAGAGCGTCACCCAATGCAAGTACTAGCCCGTATTATTACTGAACAAGGCTATGCGCAAAAAACAGTGGGTTTAGAGCTGGAAAATTATTATTTTTCAGCGAAAGCATATCTCACTTTAAAGGCATCATTAGCGCAAGCAAATTTAGTAGATGCCATGGGATTAGTGAACTGGCAGCGAGGCATTAAATCTGCTGAAGAGCTAGTTTTTATGCGAAAAGCAGCGCGTATCTCAGAAAAAATTGTTGATGGTGCAATTGCGCGCATAGAGCCCGGCTTGAATAAAAATGCGCTGGTGGCAGAAATATATCGTGATGCAATATTAGGAGTAGGGGAGGATTGGGGTGATTATGCGGCAATTGTACCGTTACTACCCAGCGGTTCTGATGCTGCTGCACCGCATTTAACTTGGGACGGGCGTGAATTTGTCAAAGGTGAAGCCACTTTTTTCGAGCTATCAGGTTGCTATCGTCGTTATCACGCACCTTTATGCCGTACGGTGTATTTGGGTAAGCCTCCAGCTTCGATTCTCAATGCAGAAAAAGCGCTAGTTGAGGGATTAGAAGCAGGTATTGAAGCCGCGCGATCAGGCAACACTGCGGGTGATATATCTAGAGCATTAGCTGCGCCACTCAAGCTTGCTGGCATTGAGCGAGGTGCTCGCTGTGGTTACCCTATTGGGCTTTCTTACCCACCAGATTGGGGCGAGCGAACCATCTCTTTACGTGATGAAGATAGCACCGAGCTAAAACCTGGAATGACCTTTCATTTTATGCCAGGTCTATGGATGAAAGATTGGGGGCTAGAAATAACCGAGAGTATTTTAATTAAAGAAAGTGGTGCAGCTGAGTGTTTTTGCGATAGACCACGCGAGCTGACTATTAAAGAATAATAAAAAGCAGCCGTAAAAGATGGGGGAAAAAACGTTGTTATTTAGCGTTAATCCTTTCATCGATTGACGCTCCCCACAAAAAAACTCAAACTATGCACCGAATTATAGCGAAGGAAGCTAGGGACATATGAGCAAAATTGAAGTCTCACAAGGTGGTGCTAGAAAACGCTTTGAAGATTTATACGATGAATTACGCAAGCGCATTTGTTTGCTCTATTATCTACCCAACACACGTTTGCGTGAAGAGGTACTAGCGGCCGAATTTGGTGTGAGCCGCACTCCTTTGCGACGCGTACTAGTACGCTTAGAATCAGAAGGGTTACTTACCGCTAAACACGGGGTAGGTACTATTGTTACTGATATTAATATCAAAGAGTTACGACAAGCTTATGAATTAAGAATGGAGCTTGCTGAGCTCATTGGTAAGTTATCACCTATTGCGGTAGATGATATTGATTTAAGGATATGGGAAAGTTTTTCCAAACGTGGACAAGCGCTTATAGCCAATCCTGACCTGCGTGATTTCTCGCAACTAAACATGGATTTTTCACATGCTGTGTTTAACTTAACCAGGAGTGCGCCACTGCGAGAAGTATCAGAAAGGTTGTATTATCAAACTGCGCGAATATGGATAAAGTCGATTCCTCATATGAACTTAGAGACAGAGTCTGTGGTCTTTTGCCAGGAAATTGATAGCATCTTGCAAGCATTAGCAGTAGGTGATCTATCAGCTGTTGGGCATATTAGGCGTTCTCATATTTCCATGAGTTATACCAGATTGTGGCGTTTTGAATGTGCTGAAGAACCGACGGATCTAGCACAACCAAACTAATCGTAGCTACTATGTATCTGTGTATAAAGCTTTTTTAAGCAGTGATAAATTATACTCAAGCGCATTTAGTGTGAAGTTGCGAATTCTGGTTTATTCGATCACCTGTACCGGTTTTATTCGATCACTTTATTTTCTAAAGTTAAGGGTTCGATTTTAGCATTCAAAGGGATCGGATTCAGATATTTAATTCAATGTTTTTCTCATCGACTCTCCTCTTAATTTTAGCTTGTGGCTGTTATGTAATAATCGATCTAAAATGGCGTCGGCTAACGTCGCGTCTCCGATCGCTTTATGCCATGCAGTGATGGATAATTGACTGGTAATTAAAATAGAGCGATGGCCATGTCGATCTTCCATTATTTCCAATAGATCATTGCGTTGACTTAAGCTTAACTTCTCTAATCCCCAGTCATCTAATACCAGTAAATCAACTTTTGCTAACTGAGCTATTGGCCGCGGGAAACGACCGTCGCCGTGAGCGATAGTGAACATTTCTAATAAGCGGGATGTGCGGTAGTAACGCATTGATAAACCATGACGACATGCTTGAGTCGTAAGTACACAGCCTAGGTATGTTTTACTGCAGCCTGTCGGGACTGTAATCAACACATTATGATGTTGCTGTATACAATGACTACTCAACAAGTCAGCGAACTGGCTTTGCTTCAGCCCCCGCGGATGGCCGTAATCAATGTCTTCTGGTTGAGCATGCAGTTTTAGTTTTGCTGTATTGAGCAAGCGAGTCACTTTATTGTTTTGACGGTGCATTGACTATTTATCCACTAGCAGTCTGTCGGACTTAATCGCTTAATCGAACTGCCTTTGTGAGATACTCATAAACTCCTTACGACGACCGGATAACAATAATGAATCGTTTTGTCACTGTTGATCGCGATACTGACTATCTGTTGCCGCCCTCAGTCTCGAACTGGCTGACTGAGGACCATCTGGCAGGTTTCGTCCGGTGGGCGATGGCATAGACCTGCGTGCGAAGATTGCTCGCCGTGAAGTCCGACTAAAACCGCTGGATGTAGCAAAACTAAAAATTGAGGAGCGGGCTAAGGAGCGCTTTGAGCACGAGCAAGCGGTCTACCAGCGTAAAGAAGCAAAACGGCAGGCTCAACGGGATGCCGGAAAAAAGCCTAAGGGACGGGAACCAAAGCCACCGCAATGCGACCCTAAAGCTAAAGACCAGGTTAATTTGACCGATGAAGAATCGCGCATCATGCCAGTGTCCGGGGGCGGATTCGAGCAGTGCTTTAACGCACAGGCCAGTGTCGATACGGATACGATGCTGGTCATGAGTACGCATGTGACTCAGGCAACGAATGACAAACAGCAAATTGAACCGGCTCTGAAAAATCTTTCGGCCTTGCCGGATAAGTTGGGCAAAGTGACGGATCTGTTAGCAGATACGGGCTATTTCAGCGCCAACAATGTTGGGCTATGCACAGAGGCTGATATCCAACCTTTACTTGCGGTAGCGCGTGATCACCACCATCAGTGCGTTTTTGAGCGGTTCGCACCAGACACCCCCGCGCCCGAAGCGGATGACCCACTGCCCCTTAGGGA
>JAWUWK010000032.1:0-19854 GCA_034111875.1 Gammaproteobacteria bacterium | reverse complement strand
TGTATCCTGTTGCGCGCCATCTTTCGAGGGCGCTTCTTCGAGGTAACGCTATGCGTGATTACTGGAAAGCCAATCAGCTTAAATTAGCGCCTTGGTTATTTCTAACACCGGGTATTTTGATGTTTGTGTTATACGTCATATTACCTATCTTTCAATCCATAGAAATTTCCTTTTTCGCTTGGGATGGACTAGGCAAAAAAGAATACGTCGGCCTTGATAACTATGTAGAACTAATGGACGATGAAGCGTTTTTTACCTCATTAAAGAACAATCTGATCTGGTTAGTACTCTACATGCTCGCGATACCAGCAGGTCTATTTGTCGCCCTATTTTTAAACCAAACAGTAGGTGGTATTCGCATCTACAAATCCCTGTTTTTCTTCCCATTTGTTATCTCACAAGTGGTTGTTGGCTTAGTCTTTTCTTGGTTTTACGATCCCAGTAACGGCTTGTTAAATGTTTTGCTAAACGCCCTAGGAATGGACTCTATCGCCGTATTAGCGGATGAACGTTTTGTTACTTACGGTATTATCGCCGCTGGTTTATGGCCGCAAACAGCCTATTGTATGATTTTATATCTGACCGGTTTAAACGCCGTAGACCCAGAGCAAATAGAAGCGGCAAGATTAGACAATGCCAAAGGCTGGCGTCTACTGTGGTATATAATATTACCGCAACTTAAACCAGCCACTTTCATTGCTGTTGTCGTCACCGTTATCGGTGCCCTGCGCAGTTTTGATTTGATTTCTATTATGACCAGTGGCGGTCCTTGGGGTTCGAGCCGAGTACTAGCTTACTATATGTATGAACAAGCTTTCTCAGAATATGGTTTCAGAATGGGTTACGGTGCGGCCATTGCCGTTGTATTGTTCTTAATAATGATGCTCTATATTGGTGGGTTTTTATTTAAAATGTACCGCGACGAGAGAGGTAGCTAAAATGTTTCCCACTCCGATAAAAAAGACCTCGATAACCTCACAAAGGCTTTACAAAATCGCACTACCTATTGCCTTGATATTCTGGTTACTACCCTTAATAGCGGTCGCGTTGACCTCAATTCGCTCAGCGGGAGATATCACCGCTGGCAATTACTGGGGCTGGCCAAGCTCTTTTAATATGCTCGAAAACTATACGGCGGTATTTACCAACTCACCTATCGGCCAATATATTTTCAATAGCTTTAAAGTCACTATCCCTACCGTCATAGGCACCTTAATCCTCTCTTGCCTGACCGGTTTCGCCCTTGGCATATACAAGTTCAAAGCCAATATGTTGGTATTTTTTATGTTCGTCGCGGGCAATTTTATCCCCTTTCAGATCCTTATGGTGCCAGTGCGCGATCTTACTTTATCTATCGGCATGTACAATACAACCATGGGTTTAGCGCTTTTCCATATTGCTTTTCAAACCGGTTTTTGTACTTTATTCATGCGCAATTTTATCAAGGCATTACCCTATGAATTGATTGAGGTTGCCAGAGTTGAAGGCGTATCGGAAATTCAAATATTCTGGTATGTCGTGATGCCCTTAATGAAGCCCGCCATCGCCGCACTCTCGGTGCTTATTTTCACTTTCATTTGGAATGATTATTTTTGGGCCACGGTGCTGACTCAAGGCTCAGACACCCAACCTGTGACGGCGGGACTGTATTCTCTAAACGGTCAATGGGTATCCGCTTGGCATTTAGTCTCTGCGGGATCAATTATTGCAGCACTTCCGCCAGTATTGATGTTTTTTGCAATGCAGAAGCATTTTATTGCAGGCTTGACATTTGGGGCCGTTAAATAATGCCCCAATGGCGTTTAGATACTCAGCTGCAGACTTTAATATTAGGTAACTCGACAACCGAGTTACCAGCAGTTCTCTATTGGGGAAGCGCTTTGCCAGCGCAAGAGAGACTCTGTGAAATTACTCAGGCGAGTGTCAATACAGGCACTTTAGATACCACCGCAAAAATGAGTATTTGCCCTCAGCACAGCGATAGTTTCCCGGGTCAAGTGGGCATGTTATTGCGCGACGCCCAAGGTCATACACTGTGGACTAAGTTCGCCCTTGAAAGTGAAGCTCAAAACAGCGAAAATCTCTCGCTGATTTTTTCTGACCAAGGTTTAGGTCTACAATATCAATTGCTAATAGGCATTGATAATACCAACAACCTTTTTACTTTTAGCGCTAAAGTGACCAGTGAACAAGCCATTTATATGGATTGGCTGGCGGCACCTGTGCTTCCCGCACCGCAAAATAGCCAGCACAGCTTAGAATTCTCCGGTCCATGGTGCGGTGAGTTCAAAATCAATCAAGTGCCATGGAGTCCGGGCGCACGCACCCGTGAAAACCGACTCGGGCGCACTTCTTACGAGCATTTCCCAGAACTAATTATTCTTGCGCTAATGCTGACAATAACACTGGCGAAGCTTATGCGCTTCACTACGGTTGGTCAGGTGGGCACAAGATGTTGACCGAGCAACTACCCGATGGCCGTCGTCAAGTGCAATTTGGCAACGCGCCGCAAACTGCCCGACAGCTGAGCCGACGCACCCAGAGCGAAACATTGTACGCCAGCTTTTCAAGTACTGGCTTAAATGGACTCTCTCGTGCTTTTCAAGGCCATCTACGTCAGCATATCAGCGCTTTACAAGACACTAAAAAACAACGCCCCATCCACTATAACTGTTGGGAAGCGATTTACTTTGACCACGACCTCGAGCAATTGAAACGGATAGCCCTTCAAGTCGCCGACCCTGGCGCCGAACGTTTTGTGCTGGATGATGGCTGGTTCAAAAAACGTAACGATGACAGTACAAGTATGGGTGACTCGCAGGTCGATGAAACTAAATCTCCTCGAGGTTTAAGCCCTCTCATTGACTACATTCACCAGCTGGGTATGGGGTTTGGTTTCTGGCTTGAACCTGAGATAATCAGCGAGCACAGTGATTTATTCAAGGCTAATACCGACTGGGTGCTAGGGCCTATAGAACAGATACGCGGTCGCCAACAACTCGTGCTCGATATGAGTTTGAGTGCAGTGCAAGACAATCTATTTTCACAAATTTCCAAGCTGCTTCGCGCCTATCCCATAGAGTACCTAAACTGGGATCATAATCGAGTGCTGCCATTAATCGATGCCGCCCAGACACAAGGTATATATGCCCTGATTGATCGCTTGCGAAGCGCCCACCCCCGAGTAGAAATTGAAAGTTGTAGCTGCGGTGGCGGGCGGGTTGACTTTGGCATTTTAAAGCGCACTCACAGGCTCTGGCTCTCAGATTCAAACGATGCACTGGAACGATTTTGGATGCAAAATAATGCGGCACTGTTGTTCCCCAGTGAAATCACCGGTAGCCATATTGGCCCCGCCCGCTGTCATACCTCTGGGCATGAACTACCGATAGAGCTTCGCACTTGGGTTGCCGCTACTAGACACATGGGCTTGGAAATGGATCCAAGAGAACTCAGCGATAACGATATTTGGGTGATTAAAGACGCCACTGATTGGTATAAAGCCAATAGAGACTGGCTACATCAAGGTTATATACAGCGCTTAGATAGTGATGATGACGCTGTCTTAGGCGAGCTACAAATTTCCGCAGATGGCGCTCAATTTGCCGCCTTTGTGGCGCAAATGAAAATGTCTGATCAAGTACTGTCTAAGGCGATTCGCCTGTGCTCACTAGAGTCAATGTCGCAGTATCAAATCACCTTGCGCAACCCTCAACAAAGTGCACTCACTAGTCGCCAAGATCTAATCATCAAACAGCAATCACTCACTTTAAGCGGTAATTTTCTCATGCAAAAAGGTATTTCACTTCCCATCGCGTTTCCCTCGACATTGTGGATTATTGAGGGTAAAAAAACATGACCGATAAAAAAAACCGCCGCTCTCAAGCCTGGTACGGAAAACAAGACAAAGATGGCTTTATTCACCGCAGTTGGATGAAAAACCAAGGCTTTCCCGACCATGTATTTGACGGACGTCCTATCATTGGTATCTGTAATACTTGGTCGGAACTAACCCCTTGTAACTCCGGATTAAGAGCACTGGCAGAAGTCGTCAAGCGCGGGGTGTGGGAAGCCGGTGGATTTCCAGTCGAATTTCCGGTGATGTCCTTGGGTGAAACTCAGATGAAACCAACCGCCATGCTGTTTAGGAATTTACTGGCGATGGACGTAGAGGAGAGTATTAGAGCCTACGGCATCGATGGCGTTGTCCTGCTCGGTGGCTGTGACAAGACCACTCCGGGACAATTAATGGGTGCTGCCAGCGTTGATTTACCGACTATTGTCGTCTCATCGGGACCTATGCTCAACGGTAAATGGCAGGGCCAAGACATAGGTTCAGGCACCGATGTCTGGAAATTTTCAGAGAGTGTACGCGCTGGAGACATGACGTTAGAAGACTTCATGGCTGCGGAGTCTGGTATGAGTAGATCCGCTGGTGTCTGCATGACGATGGGCACGGCTTCTACTATGGCCTCACTCGTCGAAGCGATGGGCATGTGTCTTCCCACGAATGCGGCGTTACCCGCAGTAGATGCTCGCAGAGCAGCCCTTGCACACTTAACCGGCAAACGTATTGTTGAAATGGTTGAAGAAGACCTTTGCATGTCTAAAGTACTGACCAAAGCGAGCCTCAAGAATGCGATTTTAGCTAACGCTGCCGTGGGGGGATCAACCAATGCGGTGATTCATTTGCTGGCGATCGCAGGTCGATCTGAGATTGATTTAACGCTTAAAGATTTTGAAATTGGCAGTGATATTCCACTGTTAGTCAACTGTATGCCATCGGGTAAGTATTTGATGGAAGATTTTTGCTATGCCGGCGGAATGCCAGTAGTTTTAAAAGAATTATCCCATAAGTTATACCCTGCAAACACAGTTCTAAACAAAGACATAAGCGTTTTTTCAAGGGGCGCTCAGTGTTTCAATACCGATGTAATTTACAGCTTTAAAGCACCTTTAAAACCTGCAGCAGGCCTGCGGGTACTCAAAGGTAACCTAGCCCCTCAAGGGGCTATCATCAAACCTAGTGCCGCCTCTGAGCATTTACTCGAACATCGTGGCAGTGCCTACGTGTTCGAGAGTATTGAAGATTTAAAAGACAAGATAGACCTGCCTAATTTGCCGGTGGATGAAAACACTGTTTTAGTGCTTAAAGGCTGTGGTCCAAAAGGTTACCCAGGTATGCCAGAAGTCGGTAATATGCCCATCCCCCGCTGCTTAGTCGAGAAGGGCATTACCGATATGGTGAGAGTGTCAGATGCGCGGATGTCGGGCACGGCTTTTGGTACTGTGGTATTGCACGTGGCGCCCGAAGCCAATGCGGGCGGCAACTTAGCCTTAGTAAAAACCGGCGATATCATCCGCCTGTCGACTAATGAAGGTGTTTTAGACTTAGAAGTCAGCGAAGAAGAATTAGCGGAGCGACGTAAACACTGGCAAGCCGACGCCCCTCACTACAGCCGCGGTTATGCCAAGCTCTATATTGACCATGTGATGCAGGCCGATACTGGCGCTGATTTAGATTTTTTGGTCGGAAAAGATACTCGACTAGTAACTCGGGAAAGCCACTAATTCATAACTGATTCTGATAAAAAACTATCGACAAATACAACTGCAATATTATGACAAACTCATCGGGGATCCAAACAATGTCAGTACTAGCTACATTTCACGATTTAAAAGCCGCTAGTGTTTTCATAACCGGCGGCGGCTCAGGTATAGGCGCGTCACTCACGGAAGGTTTTATCCAACAGGGCGCTAAAGTAGCTTTTGTACAGCGCTCAGATGCAAGTGAATTTGTTAGCCAAATGCAAGAAAAATATGGTGTATCACCACTATTTATTCCATGCGATATTACAGACGTTGAAGCGCTACAGGTGGCCATAAGACAATCTGCACAAGCCCATGGCCCGATTACGACGCTGATCAACAATGCGGCCAATGATGCCCGCCACTGCCTTAAAGATTACACACCTGAGCAGTGGGATAAAGGCATAGCGGTTAATTTGCGGCCACATTTTTTTAGCGCACAGGCGGTGGCTGAGGGTATGCGAAAGGCCGGATCTGGGGCCATCATCAATTTCTCATCTAACTCTTACATTATGGGCAATGCAGGATATCCGGGCTATGTCGCTGCAAAAGCTGCTATAACTGGGCTCACCCGGGCCCTCGCCCGTGAATTGGGGGTAGATAACATAAGAGTAAACACTTTAATACCTGGCTGGGTTCTCACCCAAAAGCAATTAGATTTGTGGGCTAACCCTGAGGATTTAACAGCGACGTTAGATCGCCAGTGCATTAAACAGCACTTATCAGCTCAAGACATTGTCGATAGTTGTTTATTTCTCGCCTCCAAAGCGAGTCGCATGATCACCGCTCAAGCCATTACCGTCGATGGCGGCGTTGTGGTAACAGGCTAATCAATAACTGAACGCCTTAGCATCCAAGAGAAGATCTAGTGAGTAATATATTAAGTAAACAGATTAACAACCTAAAGGTTAACCAGGACACTTGGATCGCGGTCGATTGGGGTACCAGCAGGCTGCGTATTTGGCAGCTAAATAGTTTAAATCAGGTGTTGGCTCAGGCAGAGTCCGATCAAGGTATGAATGGCTTAAATTCAGATCAATTTGAAAACGTGCTGTTAGCACAAATTGTAGGTTGGCTGCCCAGTGACCAATGCACCTTAATAATCGCTTGCGGCATGCTTGGTTCAAAACAGGGCTGGTTTGAGGTTGCCTACATTGAAACACCTTGTTACGCGACGACACTCCCTAGTCAAGCGCATACCAAAGACCCTAGAATTCAAGTACATATTTGTCCCGGTATTAAACAACCATCTCCCGCAGATGTGATGCGCGGTGAAGAGACACAAATAGCCGGCTTTATTGCGAGTAATACAGCCTTCAATGGTCTTATCTGTCTACCGGGAACCCATTCAAAGTGGGCTGAGATTCAATCCCAAAAAGTACAAAAATTTCAAACCTACTTAACCGGCGAACTCTACGGTTTATTAGCTAATCAATCGGTCCTTAGGCATTCTTTAGATACTAACGCCTGGGACGATGAGGCTTTCTGTGAGGCTGTCTTATTCAGTGTCAACCACCCGCAAAGTATTAGTGCCAAACTTTTTTCATTGCGTGCACAAGCGCTGATTGATGATTTAGATGCGGGCTCTATTAACGCGGCGTTATCAGGCTACTTAATCGGCTTAGAACTCGCGGATAATCGAGCGGCCTGTCAGGGGCAAACAGTGCTATTAATTGGCGACTCCGCCCTCGCGTCGCTCTACTCTAAAGCCTTGTCACTCTTGGGTATTGAAAGCACACAAACAAAAACCGACACTATGACTCTCAAAGGCTTAGGGCTGGGCTATAAAGCAGTGCAAAAAGTGATGCGCGACTAACGTTCTAAAACACCGAGCACAGCTGATTATTTTACTTAAAAATTTTTCACGGAGAAATCATGCAAGAGCGCCAACTTATCGCCATATTGCGCGGTATCGAACCTTGTGATGCAATTGAAATTGCCCAAGTGTTAATTGATTCTGGGATCACTAAAATTGAAGTGCCATTAAATTCACCTGATGCCCTTAAAAGCATTGAGTTAATGGTTAAGCATTTCGCGCATCAAGCTATTTTCGGCGCTGGCACCGTGCTCACCACAGAGCAAGTAGTAGCTGTCGCAAAAACGGGTGCCCGCATAATAATTTCACCTAACTACAATCAGAAGGTAGTCCACAAAACTAAATCATTAGGCCTGCTCTCCTATCCTGGAGTATTGACGCCTAGCGAATGTTTTGACGCCATAGATGCAGGGGCTGATGGCTTAAAGATTTTCCCTGCGTCGATTATTGGTCCAGCAGGAATTGCCGCTATGTCAGTGGTACTGCCTAAAAGCGTGCCAATATTTGCCGTAGGTGGTGCTAGTGCAGATAATTTTGGCGATTGGATAGCTGCAGGTGCACAGGGCTTTGGTATTGGCTCTGCGTTGTATAAACCAGGCGAGCGTGCTGAGAAAGTCCAGCGAGTCGCCCAGGCAATGGTCACGGCATACGATAGCGCGGTTGCTAAGCTTTAGTTTTCCCATTTACCGTTATAAGCTCTAAACAAGATCAAGGTGAAAGATGCATATTTTCGACACTACAGTCTGCCAATTAGGTGAGGGACCCTTATGGCATCCAATCAATCAAGAACTTTACTGGTTTGATATTCTAGCCAAAAAAATTTTTTGCAAGCGCCTCGATAGCCCCCATTTAGAACAGTGGCAGTTTAGCGAATATGTGTCAGCCGCCGGTTGGATAGACCAGCACAACATATTGGTGGCCAGTGAAACTGCTTTAATTAAGTTAAATATTGCCAGTAATAAGCAGGACACCATCTGTCCCCTTGAAGCAGATCAACCCAACAACCGCTCTAATGATGGTCGCGCTGATCCCTGGGGAGGTTTTTGGATAGGCACTATGGGTAAACAGGCGGAACCCGCTGCTGGGTCTATCTATCGTTATTATCTCGGCGAGTTAATACAACTTAAAACACAGTTGAGTATCACTAACTCAATCTGTTTTTCAGCCGATAAAAAATTCGCCTATTACACTGATACTCCAGCGCAAATTATTTGGCGTCAGGGATTAGCTAAAGAGCATGGCTGGCCACTGGGTGACGCTGAATTGTTTATTGATCTACGCCAAGACAACCTCAAACCAGATGGTGCGGTTTGTGATGCTCAAGGTAATTTATGGATAGCTCAGTGGGGAGCCGCACGCATTGCACAGTATTCTTCAACGGGCGTTTTTTTGCAGGCGATAGCCGTCCCCACCGTTCACACAACCTGCCCGGCATTTGGCGCTAAAAACTTAAATAGATTGTTTATCACCAGTGCCTGCCAAGGCCTCAGCGAGTCCGAGCGGGCAGAGCAACCTGCAGGGCAAACATTTTATAAAGACTTACCAGTAACAGGTCAGGCGGAATACCCAGTGATCTTAGGAAAAAGAGACTAACACTATGAAGCGTACATTAGGCACTTGCTACTACCCTGAACATTGGCCTGAAGAGCAGTGGGCAGAAGATGCTTCACTGATGGTCGAGGCGGGCATTAGCTGGGTGCGTATCGGTGAGTTTTCTTGGAGTTGCATAGAAGCTTCAGCCGATCAATTACAGTGGCAGTGGTTAGACAGAGCAGTCGCTACCCTCGGTGCGAGCGGCCTGAAAATAATTATGGGTACTCCCACCGCGACCCCCCCTCGCTGGATGTTAGATAAGTGGCCACAAATGTTGGTCGTTGATGAACTAAATCAAGGACGCAAGTTTGGCTCTAGAAGACATTACTGTTTTAGCCACCAGCCCTATCGAGAGGAATGTCAACGAATCTGCACTCTAATGGCGCAGCGCTATGCAGCCAATCCACACATTCAAGCTTGGCAGATAGACAATGAATACGGTTGTCACGACACGACGCTCTCGTACAGTGATGCCGCACTGCAACAGTTCAGAATTTGGCTTGAAGGTAAATACACGACTATCAGTGCATTGAATGCCGCTTGGGGCAATGTGTTTTGGTCGATGGAATACAATAGTTTCCAGCAAATTGAGTTACCTAATCAAACAGTGACTGAAGCCAATCCAAGCCATTTATTAGACTTTCGGCGTTTTAGTTCCGACCAAGTCGTCAGTTTTAATCTAATACAAGTCAATGTTTTACGTCAATATACAGAGGCACCTCTGATTCATAATTACATGGGCCGTGTGACTGATTTTGATCACTATAAAGTCGCCAAAGATTTAGATATCGCCAGCTGGGATAGCTACCCATTGGGCTTCTTAGAAGATAGATCGGCTGAAGGTGAAGCTTGGAAACATCACTTTTCACAGCAGGGGGATCCTGATTTTCAGGCTTTTCATCACGATCTTTATCGCAGTGTTGGCAGAGGCCGCTGGTGGATTATGGAACTGCAGCCCGGACCGGTAAACTGGGCACCTTATAACCCTGCGCCATTGCCAGGGATGGTTCGCCTTTGGAGTTGGGAAGCGTTTGCCCACGGCGCAGAGGCGGTTTGCTACTTCCGCTGGCGCCAAGCACCTTTTGCCCAAGAGCAAATGCATGCAGGCCTCTTCACATCCGATAATAGCCCCGCCCCTGGCCTAGCCGAGGTCAAAGCGGTTAGCGCTGAACTTCAAACTATGCCAGAGGTGAGTACGGCACATGCACAAGTGGCGATTGTGTTTGACTATGAATCCGAGTGGGCATGGCAAATACAACCGCAGGGCGCTGGCTTTAGCTATTTTAATCTCGTCTTAGATTTTTATCGCGCGCTGCGCTCATTGAGTCTATCGATTGATATCATTCCCGCCAATAGCCAATCATTGAATGATTACAAGATAGTGGTTATTCCAGGCTTAATGCACTGTAACGCCAATTTAACAGCGGCCATCGAAAACTTTTCTGGCACGCTAATCGCCGGACCCAGAAGTGGCTCTAAAACTGAAAACTTTGCGATTAACACCGGTTCAATCATCAGTGGTATTAACAACAAAGTCAGTTATGTTGAATCTTTGCGCCCCAGTGTTGAGCTGAATTTGAAAAAGACGGGTAAAGTCTGCAATTGGATTGAAACCACCATCGGCAGCGATGCCGTAATGGAGAGCACGACAGATGGAAAGCCGGTATTAATTGGTAGCGAAAAGCGCCAATATCTAACCGCGTGGCCCGATAGAATCGCCTTAGTTCGTCTATTCAAATCCGTTTGCAATGCAGAGCAAATCAGCACCCAAGTATTAGCAGAAGGTTTGAGAGTACGCGACACTTTAAGCCATAGATTTGTATTTAACTATAATCCGCATGCCGTTGACTACAATGGGGTCGTTATTGAAGCGTCAGGCGTTTACTGGAAGAATCTGTAACTCGACCTTAACACTCAAAAAATAGCCTAACTTAAAGTAAACACCCGCTTTCAAGCTTGGTTATTCTTCACTAGGGGTACGAATTTCAGCCACAAAATCATAACTATCACCGGGAAAATAAGAGCAGGTAAACTCCATAGGGGTGCCATCTTTAAGCTGTCCTAGACGCTCGATATATAA
Organism: Gammaproteobacteria bacterium; assembly: GCA_034111875.1. Classification (GTDB taxonomy): domain Bacteria; phylum Pseudomonadota; class Gammaproteobacteria; order Pseudomonadales; family Balneatricaceae; genus Rs1. The sequence goes on along the minus strand of JAWUWK010000032.1, from coordinate 8,776 downwards.
CACGGCGCTATTAACTTCAATATTGAGCAATTTGGCACGTTTTTCATCAATAGCGATGGCGCGAATTTTTTGCAGTGCTTTCACTGGACGATTACCACTGCGGGCTAAGGTATCGTAAAGTGAATCAGATATTTCGAAGGGATTATCTAAAAACTTTCTCGGTAGAGAAGCCAACTCTAAAGCCATCGGCTGTCCGTCACTGGTGCGTAACCTATAGAGACGCACGACTTCATCCGCGGCTGATAAATTGAGCGATTTCTGCTCTTCTTCAGTCGCCAAACCCAATGATCTATCCAGCCATACCGAACCGACAGTCTTGCCCCTTTCAGCCATAACTTCACTAAAACTTTTCAAATAGTTCAAGGGCTGTTGCACACGATCACTGACAAAAGTACCCGCACCTTGCCTCTTTGTGAACAGCCCCTCTTTTACCAAATCATCAATCGCTCGACGCACAGTGACCCGCGAAACATTAAGCGCATTGGCTATTTCACGCTCGGGGGGAATAGTATCTCCCGATTTAAGGACACCTTCAGCCACCGCTTCTCGAATACGTTTTTGCAACTGCATATACAGTGGCCGCGACTCTCTTGAAATAGCTTGGGGGCCGTCAAAGATCTTGAAAATCAAATTAATTGTCGCACTCATTAAATAATTTCAGCCTTAATATTAATGTGTTACGAAACCAACTGTTTAAGTCGTACCAGTTCAGCAGGTGATTTAGTGTTGCCTGCTTTCAACCTTTTTAAGGCGCTGCCGTCACTGTTAAAAACATGCGCATCATCTGCGTTATAGCTGATATCAATCATCTCGCCAATCGTCGTGGTACTTTCACCATAGGTACGCATCACCAACTCAGTGCCATCAGTCAATTTCAAATAGAGATAACTAGACTCACCTAACTGTTCAACTAGCGTCACTGTCGCCGAAAGACGCATAGAGTGCGTGGGCGATTGCGTTAGATGTTCAGGCCTTATGTTGAAAGTCACCACATCATCCAAGTTACAACCCGTCACGTCAACAAATGCTTGGGTGTTGGAGCCATCACTTAAAGCCAATAATAAATGGTCCGTTTCGACCACTCTCACTGTTGCCTCCATAAAATTCATCTTTGACAAGCCGATAAAACCGGCGACGAATTTAGTCAGCGGATGCTGATACAGAGGCAGTGGTATCCCGCACTGCTCTACTCGACCATCATTCATGACCACTATTTTGTCGCCCAGAGTCATCGCCTCTACTTGAGCATGAGTTACATAGACAATCGTCGCTCCTAACTTCTTATGCATTTTCCCAATTTCTACCCGGGTTTGCACTTTAAATGCGGCATCTAAATTTGATAGCGGTTCATCAAACAAGAATACTTTAGGGTCGCGCACAATTGCGCGCACAATGGCCACTCTTTTTCGCTGGCTACCAGATAACTCACGTGGCAGTCTATCTAGTAGATGATCTATATCTAAAGTTTTAGCGGCCTGCTCGACTTTTTGTTTGATGTAGGCTTTATCTTTACCTGTGACTTTTAAACCAAAAGACATATTCTTGAAAACTGACAGATGTGGGTACAATGCATAAGATTGGAACACCATTGCGATACCCCGCTTGGCTGGGGCTAGATCATTGGCCTGCTCTCCTTTAATTTCCATACTGCCGCTGGATATGTCATTCAAACCGGCTATTAAGCGTAATAAAGTGGATTTTCCAAAACCTGAAGACCCTACTAACACGACAAACTCACTATGTTTAATATCTAGATTAATGCCATGTAAAACGCGTACATCTCCAAAGCTTTTTTTAACATCGATCAATTTCAAATCGGCCATCTGACTTCCTACTTTTGTCTATTAAGACATCATTCTTATACGAGCGAGCTTGTGACGTTAATCAACAACCGTTAGCCGCAATTATTGCTCACTCAATTTATTAATACCACTCAAGCAGTTATTTCACTGCACCTGAAGTTAAGCCAAGGATCAACTGTCTAGAGAAGATCGAATACAATATTAAGATAGGCAAAATGGCCAAGGTTAAGGCCGCGAGAACTGAGTTCCAATCGGTTACAAACTGCCCAATAAACTGCTGCACACCTAAGGTAATCGTTTGATGGCCTTGCGTCGGGGCCAATATGAGTGGAAACCACAAATCGTTCCAGATCGGAATCATAGTGAATACCGCCACTGTGGCCATTGCCGGTTTAATCAAAGGCAATATGATAGCGAAGAAAATCTTAATCTCGCCGATACCATCGCAACGTGCCGCCTCTTTCAAATCTTTGGGAATCTGGCGAATGAACTCTGAGAGTATGTACACGGCTAGTGGCAACCCTTGGGCAATATAGACCAAAACTAAAGGGGTCAGTGTATTGACTAAGTTCAAATCATTCATCAACTGCAAAACACTCACAGTGCCTAGTCGAATGGGAATCATGATGCCCATGGCGACTAGTAATGCAATGAGAATATTACCTTTAAATTTATATCCCGTTAGCGCCCATGCAATCATTGCCCAGAATAATAATACAAAGAATATAGAGAGCAGTGTGACGACTATACTGTTACTGAAGAACACGCCGAATTGAGAGCGCAATAACACTTCTTCAAACCCGACTATGCTAAAAGTGTCAGTTATAGGCAGCGCCATGAAATCGTTAAATATCGCCCTTCTGGTTCAAAGGCATTGATAATCGCCACCCAGATAGGAAACAGCGCAATCAAAGTATAGGTTAGTAAGACAGCGTAAATAGTCAGTTTCTTAGACGTATTCCGTCTAATTTTCATTGTCCATTGCCCTTATAATTGAAAGCGCTTAACGCGGCGCGGGATAAAGAATAAGTAAAGCGCTACGCCTAGAAGAATCACTAAAACATCAATATAGCGACCGCTGCTCCCATGGTTAAACTTCCCTCTTGTAACTGGAAACCAAAGAATGTGCGATAAAACAACGTGCCCATTACATCAGTGGAGTAATTTGGCCCGGCGAGTGCGCCTTTGACAGTATAAATAAGCTCAAAGGCATTAAAATTGGCCACAAAGGTCAAGATAGAAACCATGCCAATGGCCGGTAAAATGAGCGGCAATTTAATATAAAACACGACTGCCAAGCGGTGGCCCTATCGACTACACTGGCATACATCAACTCATCGGGGATACTCAACAATGCCGCATAAATCAGCATCATTGAAATGCCCACAAACTGCCATACTGAAATCAGCGCCAAGGTAATCAGCGCTGAGCTCTCCTTGCCTAGTCATGCATCAAAATAATCGCCCAGACCAATATCTCGCATGACATGTTTAGCAATCCCCCACAGCGGACTCAACAATAACTGCCAGACAAAACCAATGATCACCACCGACAGCATCGTTGGCATAAATATAAGGGTACGGTAAGTCCCACTGAAACGTAATTTAGGGGAGCTGAGTAAAACAGCCAATAACAAACCAATCGGATTTTGTACCAACATGTGAATAACGAAAAACACTAAGTTATTCCAAGTGGCGTTCCAAAACGGCTCAGACCAGACAGCATCAAACAGTAATCTCGTATAATTCGCCAAACCGGCAAAGGCTAAACTACCATCACTAGACTCTGCAAAAAACCTAATCTAAGGGTATCTAACAGCGGGTAGACACTGATGCTAAGGTAAATGAGTAGGCGTGGGCCTAAAAAAAACAGTAAATGCCAGGGAAACCGCTTGTTAGAAGGTGGCTTAGTCATAGGTCTTCCAGCTATTTATGCTTATTATTATAAAACGGGGCTACTCATGCCCCGTTTTGATCGAGTATTTTAAACTACTCTATGCGCATTCATTATCAATTTAACGCTCAGAGAATATTGCCTGTTTACTGCTGTGGCTTATACCAGTTGGCATGGCTTTTTTGTGCCTGTTCAGCGGCCGCTTCTGGCGCCATGGTGCCATTGAGTACTTGAACGCTAACATTCCACAGTTCGCTCTCTAGATTTGGCTCACCACGAGACAATATCTGGTAAGAGTTACGAAGGGTTTGTTTGCACTTCCCGCGCCAATTGAGGAATTCTTGCGCCGCAGGATCCTTCAGATCAATCGCGTCCTTAGAAAGTGAAAAGAAACTAGGTAGTTGATTAGAATAAAATTCAGCGAGCGCTTTAGATGTCATCCAGTTTAAGAAAACCTTCGCAGACTGTGTGTTCTTGCTGTTGGCATTCATACCCATGGCGATATCAGTATGATCACTGATGTAGCAGGAATCTTGCCCTTCGGGTGTCGGTGGATAAAAGGCGCCAAATTCGAAATCAGCTTGCTTGTTGAAACCATTGATTTCCCATGAACCTGTTGGGTAGATGTCACCGCCACCTAATGTAAATATATTTTGAGAATCAGAATACTTTTGAGACTGGTAACTGCGGCCCATATAAGGACCCCATTTAGCCATATGCTCGAACACTTTTACATACTGAGGATTAGACAGCTTTTCTTTACCGCTGATCAAGTTCTTACGCCCCTCTTCACCGTTCCAGTAGTTAGGACAGACGTTTTGAAAACCCATCGTCGCCGCTTCCCAATGATCAGCGGTACCCATTACTAGTGGTGTATAACGCGATTCACTTTTTTATAGTCTCTAGTAATTTGAAGAACTCAGTTTCAGTTTTTGGCACTAAAAGGTTCAATTCTTTGAAGATTTCTTTGTTATACATGTAACCGTGAATAACAGAGGCCACTGGCAAGCAGAAAGTGCTTTAGCCATCATCTGTAATACAAGCACTTTGGGCAATATCAGAGAAGTTAGCCATACCCGTCAAGTCATTTAGTGCCGCTAAATTACCTTTATTGTACAAACTGAGAGAGAGACATCAAAAGGCCGACAAGTGATTAAATCACCTGCAGTTCCAGCTTTTAGCTTTTAGCTTTTAGCTTTTAGCTTGGCATTTAAGGCAGAGTCGTAGCTGCTGGTTGGCGCTGGAGCGAAGACAATTTCAATGTTTGGATTTTCTTTGTTAAAGCGGAAAGAATTAGATCAGACCAAATTTTGGAATCTTCAGCTCTCCAGCTCTCTATGACTAGTTTATCTGCAGAAAATGCAGATAAACTAGTGGAGGTAAGTGCGACACCCGCTGCTAGCGCCGCTATCGTCTTAGTGGCTTTTTTTAAATGCCTATCAATCATTATTTTTATTCTCCATTATCGAGCTTAGTATTTAGAAATAACTCACATAGGTTGCATAACCTTTTAAGTAATCTGAGTAATCTGAGTAATCTGAGTAATACATTAATCGCTATAAAAAACCAAAGTAATACCAATAAATCAGAAAAACTAAAAATAAGCAATTTCAATTCACTGCCTTATGTTTAAATACTATTTTTATCTAATGAAATCAGTTAGATTTAATCAAAGAATCACCATAATAAAAACTTAGCCAATATTGGTATTGCAAAGGTATGTTTTTTGATGCGAGTATTGACTCCATCGAAAGAGTCCTCATAATAGTTTAGGAGATTAAAATGCAGGTAGTCATTGCCGGCACAGCCAAAGAAGTCGCAACGCTAGGGGCTAGTCATTGCCTGAAATTACTATCTGACAAAGCCGATGCGGTGCTCGGCCTCGCCACTGGCAGCACACCCGTTGCGCTTTATATGAAAGCCAGCAGCTGTCTTTTGAGCACTGCAGCTCGTTCAATTTAGATGAATATATAGGCCTCTCACCACAACATACACAGAGCTACCGCTACTTTATGCAAACGCACTTATTTGATCACATCAACGTAAACCCGTCTTTCACCTATGTTCCAAATGGTTCGAGTACGCTCAAGCAATCGGCTCTCGACTACGAGACACTGATTAGCCAAGCGGGAGGTATTGATCTACAAATACTCGGCGTGGGCAGAAATGGACACATTGGTTTTAACGAACCTAGCTCTAGTTTAGTTTCACGCACACGCATCAAAACGTTAACCTCAGCGACGATTAAGGATAACCAACGCTTTTTCAGTGACGACGAATTTCAACCTAGTCTCGCCATCACTATGGGCATAGCCACTATCCTAGATGCCCGTAAAATACTGTTACTCGCAACCGGTACTGCAAAAGCAAAAGCGGTTAAAGACTTAGTTGAGGGACCACTCTCAGCAAGCTGCCCAGCTTCAGCCTTACAAATGCATGCAGACATTATTGTGATAATCGACACAGAGGCCGCTGCAGAGCTTGAGCACATCGAGTACTACCAGATAAACTCAAGGACTGGAATATCGTTATGACTAACCCTCAACATTGGCTGCTCGGGGTCGATGGCGGCGGTACTTCTTGTCGAGTAAGACTTTGTGATACCACAGGTAAACTATTGGGTCAGGGTCAGGCCGGCAGTGCCAATGTAAGATTGGGCGCACAAACCGTCTTTAATTCCATTAGTCAAGCCACTGCACAAGCACTGGCGATCGCCAATTTAGATGCCAGCATACTGAGTCGCACTTATGCGGGGCTAGGATTAGCCGGAGCGGTATCAGAGCAGCTCAATCAAAGCATTATTGATTACCCACATCCTTTTGCGGACCTGTGTGTTGATAATGATGCTGTCACCGCTTGCTTAGGGGCACATAATGGCGAGAGTGGCGGTGTCTTGATTCTCGGTACTGGTTCTTGTGCCATGATCAATAACCGAGGAAAATTCACTGTTTTAGGTGGCTGGGGACTGACCATATCAGATCATGGCAGCGGCGCTAAATTGGGTCAAGATTTTACGCGAGAGGCACTGGCCGCATTTGAAGGGCTTATTGCTAGCAGCCCCTTAAGTAAGGCTTTTATGGCATTACATGACAATTCTCCTCCGAATCTGCTGTACTGGGCAGACAATGCCCAACCCCGTGATTTTGGCGCGCTAGTGCCTATGATTATTGACTATTATCATGCCGGCGACCCAATGGCGATGACACTGATTGACATGTGCCTCAGCCAAGTACAACTATTACTCGAGAGATCTTGTAGCTTAGGCGCCAGTAAAATTTCACTCATGGGTGGCTTTGCCAATTTTATAGAGACCTTGATCGATCATAGACTGCCTGCAAAATTTCAGCATATTATTGTACCCGCGCAAGGCGACGCGCTGGACGGCGCGATCATCATAGCGACTCAATTAGCGAATAAAAAATAGGATTTAAGCATGGCTTTTGTGTTAACCAATGGCAAGATTTTTACGGGTGAAAAAACTCTCACAAAGCACAGCTTAGTGATAGAGACAGGTAGCGTCGTTAAATTAATTGCAGACGCTGGCGTCAGTCAATTTTCCAGTGATCTTAAAGTAAAAATCATTGATTTAAAAGGCCATTTGTTAGTGCCGGGTTTTATCGACAGCCAAGTCAATGGTGGCGCAGGCACCCTCTTCAATAACGACCCTAGCTTGCAGTCTATAGAGAAGATTGGCAGAGCGCACAGGGCCTATGGGACTACTGGATTTTTACCGACACTCATCAGTGATGACAGCGAGACGATGCAGCTGGCAATAACGGCAGCAGAACAAGCTTTGGAACAAAACACCGCAGGTTTTTTAGGTGTTCATTTAGAAGGCCCCTTTTTAAACATTTTGCGCAAAGGGGTACACAGCGAAACTAAATTATCAGTGCCGAACCCCGCTTCTCTAACGTTATTAAAACGACTTAACAGCTTGGGCTCATCTATGGTCACACTCGCCCCTGAAGTCGTGCCACAAGGTTTTATAAAACAATTAACCCAAGCGGGTATTATCGTTTCTGTGGGGCACAGCAACGCCAGCTTCGACTGTATACAACAGGCACTTGCAGAGGGTGTGACGGGCTTTACTCATCTGTATAACGCCATGTCGCCGCTGACCACCCGAGAGCCTGGTGTGGTCGGTGCCGCACTTTGCGATACCCATAGCTGGTGCGCTATAATTGTCGACGGTCATCATGTTCACCCCTGTTCGCTTAATATAGCGATCAGAGCAAAAACTAACGGCAAAATGATGCTAGTAACAGATGCCGTTCACTCTGTGGGTGCCCAAGGCGTGCATTTCGATTTGGCGGGTCAGCAAGTGATCAGGCGAAACGGCAAAGTAACTACTGCTGAAGGCACACTGGCAGGATCAGATTTAAATATGGCCGAGGCCGTTAAGAACAGCGTGCAAATGCTCGGCATTGAACTCGAAGAAGCGCTGCGCATGGCCTCTTTATATCCGGCACGATTCTTAAATCTAGGCCATAAACTCGGTCGCATAGCGCCAAATTACCAAGCGGATTTCACCCTTTTGGATCAAAATTTAAATGTCGTTGATACTTGGATCAAGGGTGAATCTAACCACCCTTATTAGTATCGCGTTTCAATAAACGATTTCTGTAATGACCTCAGCTTTTACTGAGTTGGCAATAACACAATGCTGATGGGCTTGATAGTGCATTTTTGCATTTGATCAGCAGGCGACTGTATAGCCCCAACGAAACTGACATTCACTTTCCTGATTAGCCATAAGACTCCGCTAGCTTTAAATATTTCTTGGGCATTGGCGGGGTTCTTACCATTATTTCACCCAATAATGACAGTAAATTGCTTAAATTGTATCGATGGTTAAACCTAAAACAAAATTCTGCTAAATATCTTGGTAGATGCTTCGAGTTGATTGAATGACATGTGCCTGATAAAGCTGTTTTTACATTTCCAATCATGCTACTCACCCATTTAAACTCATTACTATCAAGTAGCTCCAAGTTTCCTCCGCACTTTATTCGCGTATGATGGCAACCTGCTTCTGTGACCGCTGTAAAACAGGCTAGTGTGTCAGAAGTAACTTCACTTCC
>JAWUWK010000031.1:0-9537 GCA_034111875.1 Gammaproteobacteria bacterium | reverse complement strand
AGGATGAATAAAAAAGCCATCAAATATGACAATAGTCCACAGTGGCAGCTTACATATTTGATGCTTATTAATGTTTTTGACTTAAATTTAGGCGTTTAATTCATTTGATTTTAACAATGCCACTGATATTTATATGTCAATTGAAGCAGATGCTATGACAGCCTGCGGTTGTAGCATTTAATCATGGAGACGTTATTATGCTTTTATAGAGCCTAAAGCCTATGGGAAATACCAGTAATCGACCTTGAAAATAGATATTGGGCAGGTTTCCTTTTAGATTAGAATAAATGCCTTAAATCTTATTTTCCTCGCCCGTATCTGGTAAGTGATTAGATCGAGGAAGAAGTAAGTTTTTTACATCTTCAATGATTAAATAATTGACGGGAATTAGCAGTAGAGTGATGACGGTTGCGAATAAGATACCGAAACTTAGAGAAACAGCCATAGGAATTAAGAATTGAGCTTGGGTAGCCTGCTCAAAGAGTAACGGCAGTAATCCTGCAAAAGTGGTGACAGAGGTTAAAATAACCGGTCGAAATCTAGCCACCCCGGCTTGCATCACCGCATCGGCAATCGCATGGCCCTTTTTAACTTGTTGGTTAATAAAGGTAACCAACACTAACGAGTCATTCACGACAACGCCAATTAAAGCCAGTAACCCTAAAAGACTCATGATGGTTAAGTCCATGCCGAGTAGCCAATGGCCAAAAATGGCGCCAATGGCACCAAAAGGTATCACTGACATGACAATTAAAGGCTGGAAAAAAGATTGGAAGGGGATAGCAAGTAATGCATAAATAGCAAAAAAAACGAAGACTAAGCCCCATTGTAGGGAGCCAAACGAGTCGCGTTGCTCTTCTGCTTCACCTTTTAAGCTGAAACTTAGCTTGGGGTACGAAGGTTGCAACTGGGTTAAATATTCAAGGATATCTCGGTTTAAGACAGTGGCATTGACTGAGCCTTTATTGATATCAGCCACTATATTAGCGGTGCGTAATTGATCGGTACGATAAACCGCAGATGGACCTGCAATCATCTTAATGTCGACGAGTTGCGACAGGGGTATTTTTCTGCCCCCGGCTAAATTGATTTCAATGGTGTTCAAATCTGCCACAGAGTCTCGCTCAGTTAGTGGCAGGCGAATAACGACCGGAACTTCTTCACGTCCGCGCTGAAAACGTTGTATTTCTATACCAATCATAGCCTGGCGAATTTGGCTGATGATGCTGGCTCTAGAAACATCCAGTACATCGGCTAAAGGTTTTAGGTAAAGTTGTATCTCATCTTTACCGTCAGATAAATTATCACTGATATCAAAAACCCCGGGATAGATCTTTAATTGTTTTCTTATCGCCAAAGCAGCCGAGCGCAATGCTTGATGGGACTCTCCGCTAATCTCTACGTCGATGGGATCCCCTCCACGGCCTATCTCCGCTCGAAAATTGAGGGATTGCGCACCCTTTATAGGGCCGATCAACTGCCGCCATTCTTTAACCAGCTGGCGCATGTCTACTGTATTTGAACTGATGCTGCTTCTGTCCTCAGGGGCTAAAGTTTCAAAGCGCACTCTGCCTTCATGGCTAGCACCGCCTGTGCTCCCTGTACTGGAGAGGATGTTCAAAATAACGCTTTCGCCGGTGTCTTCATTGGCATATTTTTTTTGCAGAGTTAAAGCGGCATCGACTATTCTTTGTACTTGAATATCGGTCACCTTAAAATTAGTACCGGTGGGCATTATCAGCGTGACTCTGGCAATTTCACTGGGGACTCTTGGGAAAAAAGTAAAGCGCATCCAACCACTCATTATAAAGATGACAATGAGAGCTAATAAGCAGACGAAGCCTGCGAGAACAGTGTACCTATATTTTAATGCACTTTTTAATAATGGTTGATATCGACGTAAAATTAGTTGCTCAAAACCATCGGCAAACGTTTCTTGAAAGCGACTGAAAGGGTTGCTTTTATGAGTAGCGTGTCTAAGGCGTAGATTTTTTAAATGGGCTGGCAGAATGAATTTTGATTGTATCAGTGAGAACAGTAATACAGGGATTACAATCGCGGGAATTTGCGCAAATATCGCCCCACGTACACCGTCCATAAAGGCAAAAGGGAGGAAGGCGACAACAGTGGTGAGCACCCCAAATGTAACTGCCACTGCGACTTCTTTGGTCCCAAGTATGGCTGCATCAATACCTGATTCAGCTTTTTGCATATGCCGGTATATATTTTCGCCGGTCACAATTGCATCGTCTACCACTATCCCGAGAACCAGAATAAAACCAAATAAACTAATGATATTTAAGGTTATATTTAAAAAAGGCATGATGATGAATGCCCCCATAAAGCTTATCGGTATGCCTAAAAATACGAAAAACGCGATAGAGGGCCGTAAAAAGAGAGAGAGTAAAACGATAACTAAAATGCCGCCTTGCAGGGCATTTTTAATTAGCGTATTTAAGCGACTCTTTAAAATTTCTGAGCGATCATTCCAATAGCTTATTGTGATACCTTCAGGCATTAGGGCTTGTTGGTTTGCGATGTAATCTCTTACATCACTGGCAACGGTTAATGCATTCTGATCGCCAACACGATAGACCTCAATTAATGCCGCATTCTCACCATTAAAGCGCGTTCTTAAAGGTGTTTCTTTGAAGCCGTTATCTAACTCCGCTAAATCTGCAAGTCGAATTAAGGCACCATTGTCCGAGGTTTTAATAATAATATTGGCAAAGGTTTTAAGATCGTATGCTTGACCTTTAATACTGACAAGTATATCGCCAGCCGCCGTACGTAAATTACCCGCAGAGGCGTCTAGTGAACTGTTTTCAATGGCTTGGCTTATATCGTTTAAGGTTAATTGAAACTGTCGTAACTTGTGCTGTCTTACCTCTATGTTAACTTGATATTCCCTGACTCTATCCAATTCAACTTGATTAATGCCTTTGATACGCAACAGGTCGTCACGTATCATTTCTCCGTAATGTCTAATCTGTTGTTCAGAAGTGTTGCCGGCAACACTGACACTAATGACCTCTCGCTTGCGCTGACTTATTTGCGTAGTAGGTTGTTTAGCGTCCTTTGGAAAATCGTCTATAGTGTCTATTCTGCTCTTAATATCCGCTAATAAATCTCTCTTATCATAGCCATCATCGATCGATATTGTGACTGTGGTGCGTCCCTCAGCTGAATAACTGACAATACTGTCAATACCTTCTAAATCAGCGACAGAATCTTCTATTAATAAGGTGACACTCTGCTCTATATCTTGTGCCGTAGCCCCTGGCAATGAAACGTTAGTGATGATTCTGTTGGATTCAAAACTTGGAAAAACTTCCAACGGGATACGGGTTTTAAGACTAAATATTCCAAATATAACGATGGCCAGCATCAATAAATTGGCAGCAACATGATTTTTCGTGAACCATTCAATCATTGGTATTCCAACAGTTTGCGTTTGTTATAGGTGATTTAAGCTAAATCTCTACTTCAAGTACTCATTTTAAGGACTCAAGGGTTTAGTTTTTTGAAGGCTTTTTTATCCTTGGTTTTTCCCACGCCAGTGCCAGTGCCAGTGCTGGCTTGACTGCCTTCAGAATCAGCTGAAACAGTACTAGTTATCAATTTATCACCAATAGATAAGCCCATGCTTATAATAGCTATTTTTTCATTTTGCCAGCTAATGTCTACAGCTGTTTTGGTAATCAAACCATTTTTTACAATGTAAACATACTGTCCTTGATGGAGAGTATCAACATTGATACTGATGACGTTCTTTAACAGTTTTCCCTGTATTTTAGCGGTAATATACTGACCAATTTTAAGCGAGTGCTTATGGGCATTTAATGGTCCAAAAGGGGCCTCAATTTCACCAATAACGAACAGCTGTTGTGAGCTTTGATCAATACTCGCTTCAGTGCGGACAATCTGTCCATTCCAAAATTGTGGCTCGATTAACCTAGATTCAAACAAGACCTTAGGTAATGTCTCTTTATTAAGTGTGTTTGATAGACCTGTCTCAGGTAAATTTATAAACGCCAAATCGCTGTTCTTCAGGCTTAATCTGACTTGTAAAAAATCACTTGCAATGAATTCTACCAAGGTCGAATTAGCACTAATGAAGTCACCCATATTGACTTTCTTATTCAGCACTCGGCCATTAAAAGGGGCGTAGATCTTAGTGCGTTTAAAATTAAGCAGCGCTTTGTCGAATTGGGCAAGTGCCGCTGAAACTTTTGCCTTGGCACTAACAACTTGGGGTTTTCTTGAGACTAATGCGGGAATAGGTATCGCTTTATTCAAACGCTCCCAGTCTGCTTTAGCCTGTACCACTTGAGCTTTTTCTAATGTGAGCGCTTGCTGGGCTTGTGTCAATTCTGCTTTTGCGCTGTTAATGGCACTTTGAAAATCACGATTATCTAAATTTATCAATAGATCGCCGGCAGCAAAAAACGCACCGTCTTGCAATGTCGGGCTGATTTTAACGACTCGGCCGCTGATTTGAGAGGTCAGGTTTGCGGTCGTCTTGGCACTTACTTGGCCGTAACTTAATAGGTTGAGTTGTACATCCCGGGCTTTTATGAGCTGTACATCAACGTTGATGGCTTTAGCTTTACTCGGTGGCCGTTTTTTTGCTTGAGGTGCATTTTGCAGGATTGACCAACCGAGAAAAGCCGTAATTAATATGGCTAGCAGGGGCAATAAAACTCTTCGCATCTTTAATTAGCCTGTATTGGGTAATTTGGGTTGTGTTCACCTAAGGCAAGTAATAAGTCAACTCGGGTTGCAATCATTTGCATCTTTAGTTCAAGTAATGCCTGTTGGCGATCAAAAAGCCTGCTTTGTATTGTCAGTACTTGTTGATAATCTGCAATACCATTTTGGTATTGAATGCTCACTTGGGTTTTGGATAGTTCGGCATGTTTTACAGCTTTGGTGTTTAAAATATTTTGCTGCTGATAAGATTGCTCTGCAGCGATTAGTCTTTCGACTTGTTTGAAAGCACTGTGTAACGCCTGTAAATACTGCTGTTCTCGTTCAATTAACTTTGCTTTCGCCTGATCATAAAGGGCCTTTTTTCGGCCGTTATCAAACAGGGGTTGAGAGAGGCCGGTAATTAATGACCAAGCGAGGTTTTGTTTAAATAAGTCCCCTAGACGCGCAGCCGTCAATGAAAAATTACCGGAGAGGGTCAGCTGCGGAAATTGCGCTGCATATTGATTAGCCACATTACTATCTTCTTTTAAAACGGCCAGCCATCGGCTGTTTAAATCTGCTCTAGCTTGCAATAATTCTGCTGGTACACCTAATCTATAGTTATTGTCTATGATCGGTGAAGAGTCGCTAGCTATTAAATTACCGCTGGGGTATCTGGCGAGTAATTGTTGTAAATCACGGGTCACATCCGCCACGTTTTGACGGCGTTGAACGTTACGTGATAGAGCGGTCTCTAAATTCTCGCGCGCTAAGTAGACGTCCAAAGACTGCTTTAATCCTTGCCGATACGCCGATTCAACTGCGGCCAGTTGGTCCTCAATATTCTTTTCTTGCGCTATGCCCAATACTAAATATTTTTTATTAAAAACAACTTGGTACCATGCACTCGTGATTTTTGATATCAACTCTCTGCGGCTTTGTTTAAGGTCAGATTGTGCGATTGCTAATTGAATTCTTGCCGCTTTGTTACTGGCTTGTATGGCACCCCACAAGTCTATCGGCAAACTTGTGTTAAGTGATAAATCGAAATTTTTATTGATAGCAGAGTTGTTAGCGTTTTTCGTAAGCGAATTGGTATTGTTTAGCTTGGCAGAAAAACCTTGCTCAGCCTGAGTAATAATTAATTGTTGTTTAGCTTGTATAACCACAGCATTGAGCTCTTCAAGACGATGGTTGTTGCCTAATGCAAAGGAAATGGCTGTTATCAATGCTGCATTATCTGTTTGTTGCAAGCCGTCAATAATAGGTTTTTCTTGGTTGACCACTAATTCAGCTGCCTTAACACTCGCGTTTAAAGGTGGTTGAAACTCTGTTGCTATTACGGGTTGAAGTGCCTCATCAGAGATTGATGAGGCTAAGTTTTTACCTGTGACGGCACAGCCAGGTAATACCACTAAGCAGCACAATAGTGAGGGGGCCAAGTAGGATTGGCATTGCGAATAAACCGATTTTAACACTGTTCAGCCTTAAGTTTTATTAGAAAAAATAGATCACAGGTCGGTAACTTAAAACGTCGGTGAGACTAGGTATGGCATTTCATTTCCCTTGGGTATTGTTGCTTTGTATTGTTTCTTGGCTGCAACTTTAGTTTAATAGTCATTAATGACACTACATTTAACATAACTTTACCTAAGCTTCATGGTATTTAGCGCAAGTTTTAGCGTTTGTGGACGTAACAGGCAAGTGTTGATAGTTGAATAGATCAAGTTAATCCATATACCTTAAGAGATATTTATGAAATTAGAAATGATATGTACTGGCGAAGAGGTACTTTCAGGACAAATTGTGGACACCAATGGCGCGTGGTTGAGCAATGTTTTGATGGAAAATGGCTATGAAATGCAGCGCAGAACAATTGTTGGCGACAGATTACAAGATTTGGCCAGTGTTTTTATAGAGAGAAGTCAGCAGGCAGAGATTATTTTAGTCAATGGGGGTTTAGGGCCTACTGCAGATGACCTTTGTGCGCTTGCGATGGCAAACGCGATGGGCGTTGAACTAGAAGAAAATCAACGCTGGCGGCAAATACTCCAAGATTGGTTTAATCAGCGGGGTATGGAACTCTCCAAAAGTAATTTAAAACAAGCGCTGTTGCCCGAAGGCGCTATTATGATTGAGAATTCAGTGGGGACAGCCTGTGGTTTTAGAGTTAAATTTAATCGAGCTTGGCTGTTCTTTACGCCAGGTGTTCCCCATGAGTTTATGCAAATGGTAGAAGACACTTTTATACCTTTCATCAGTAGCTTAACGAGCCAAATCAGCAGTGTATCGGTTGTAAAATTACTTACCTTAGGCATGGGGGAATCTACAATGGCAGAAAAGCTAGAGCCATTGACATGGCCAGAAGGGATTACATTAGGGTATAGGTCTTATACGCCATACCTAGAATTAAAGTTGATTGGTCGTGACCTAGCGCCGGGCATACAAGATCAGGCTGAGGCAATCGCGAAAAAGATACTCGCCGATACTATAGTGGCGAACAACCAGCCAAGTTTAGCCTCAGAAGTGCATCGTCTATTGGTTAATTCAGGAAAAACATTAAGTATTGCCGAATCGTTAACCGGAGGCGAAATCTCCAGTCAATTAGTTGCCTTGCCTGGCAGCTCTGCCTATTTAAAACATGCGATTGTCTCTTATTGCAACGAGGCAAAAATCAATTTATTAGCTGTCAGTCCAAAAACGATTGAGCAGCATACAGAAGTATCTCTTGCCTGTGTAGCACAGATGGCAGCAGGCGTATCTAAAGCAAATGGTGGACCACTTAGCTATGATTTTTCAATTGCCACAAGTGGTATAGCAGGGCCGGGCGGCGGTACACAAGCACTGCCGGTGGGTACTGTCGTTATTGCGTTAAAAACACCCCAGCAGATACATTGTCAACGTCTGCGACTCTCGCAGAAGCGCAGTCGCCAGTATATTAGAGAGTTGTGCGTTGCCGTTGCGCTGGATATGCTCAGAAGGGCGATTCTAAACTTAGTGCCGATTGCAGACTATGGTTATATTGAATGTGCCCAACAACAAATATTTGAGATCAATGATAGTTTAATGGGCTAGCAATATGGCCTAA
Source organism: Gammaproteobacteria bacterium (assembly GCA_034111875.1). Classification (GTDB taxonomy): domain Bacteria; phylum Pseudomonadota; class Gammaproteobacteria; order Pseudomonadales; family Balneatricaceae; genus Rs1. Next base: position 1,757 of record JAWUWK010000031.1, on the reverse strand, counting down.
TATCGACTTGTTTCTCTGTGCGTTTAAAATCACACGATTAAACTGTTAACTTGCGGCGTCATTCTGCGATCCAAACTTTGGTTAATAATAACTTTTCAGCTGAATATAAGTCACCTTTAAAGTGGTTTCCAGGTTCTACTGGACCAACCCCGGCGGGGGTGCCTGTCATTATTACGTCTCCGTCCTCTAACGTGATAAAGCTTTGCAGCGTTTGCAATATATCTTCTGGCGAATAAATCATATTGGGGATTTTTGCAACTTGGGTTAAAACATCGTCTATATACAAGTTCAACTGTAACTCATCGCTGACATTGTCGATCTTAACAAAATCACTGAAAAGTGCTGAACCGTCAAATGCTTTAGCGCGTTCCCAAGGAAGACCTTTTTGTTTTAGCTGAGATTGTAAAGCTCTTTTAGTAAGGTCGAGGCCTATGCCGACTGCGCTAAAGCGATGGCACTCATAAAGGAAACAGATTTCTGCTTCGTAATGCAGTGCTTCAGTTTGTTCGCTCAGACCATGACTGGACAAAAGAGTATTGGAGATAGCTGAGTTTGGTTTGAAGAATAAAACCATATTTTTGGCAATTTCATTATTCAACTCATTAATATGTGCTAAATAATTACGCCCTACACAAAGAATTTTTGAAGGGATGATTGGGTGGGATTCTACATATATATTTTGCAAATAACACACTCCTATATGAATGGCGCCACTATAATGCCACTGACTTATTTTGAAAAGATTTTATGCGTTTTTTAGTCGAGTTACAGAGGTAATAAAAAAACCACTATGCTATCTTGGCGTCAAATTTCTAGTCGTTAATAGATAACAGATTTAGCTGACTAGAAGGTGCGAGTGTCGTTAACTAAAAGGGTAACATCCAACGTCAATTTCTAATAGGCTTTAAAGTTGCGCCTGCATCTACAATATTTTAAATAACTTTATGGAGTACTTCATGTTTGGATTTGATATTTACAATTTGTATTCACTGGCCCCTTCTTTGGTGGTCGTTGCGACAACCCTTGCTATGATAGGCTTTGGCATACGTTTTGTTCGCCAACAAATTGCTAAAGATAGGGCGAAGGCTTATGGTGAATTCGATAGCTAATAATTAGAGAACTTCTGAAACAAAAACTAGATCTTTTAAGTAAGTCTAAGTACCTAGACCGAGCAAGCAAACACAGCGAAATCAACTGTTCTCTGCAAGTGTCCTAACAAAGCGGCTAGTTACTTAGATTTACGTTATCTTGATTCCATCCAGAGTGCATGGAGTTATTGTCAAAACTGGTGTACAGCTTAAGCAACACCGACAGCGTTCTCTGATTTAACCTCTACTTGTAAACCATCTTTAAACTCCACGTTGTTAACTACCAGTGTTAATAGTGCAAAGCCTTTGATATTTTTCCACCGTTTCTGCGCGGACTCAATTAACTTATAGACCATTGCTAATGTACTATCTCTTGAGCCACAGCCACGAGTACTTTTGGTTCGTAATCTTAGGGTTGCAAATGTCGATTCTATTGGATTTGTTGTTCTGATATGCACCCAATGCTCGGCTACAAAATTATAGAATGCCAACAACTGCTCCTTGCTGTCGGTTAAACACTTCATCGCTTTAGGGTACTTCGCACTGAAGCTTTTAATCGTTCGGCTAAAGCAGTATGAGCTTCCTCTGGCGTCTCCGCCATCCATATTTCATGAAGCGCAGCCTTAACCTTAATCGCATTGATTTTGGGAGTTTGTTTGATACATTGGC
>JAWUWK010000030.1:0-49214 GCA_034111875.1 Gammaproteobacteria bacterium | reverse complement strand
CGTTACTATTTCCACTCGATAATGCAGTTGCCGACATGTATCTACCTCTATTTTAGACGTCTTATTTTATTCCGCTCTTAGGACAACGCGATAATTTGCTTTAATTGTGATAAAAATCAATGGTTAATTTTTCGTTTTTTTTGTAAAAGCAAAAGTTAGCTTATATCTCTAATTCTAATGTTAGAATTCAATTGGAAATAGGTTCTCACAATTATTCACTTTACGCTAGTTGAAAATATCTAATGCTCCGGGCTCTTTACTTTTAGGTCCGGGCTTTCCTAGCTTTTTTCTTATGTTTGGCAGTAATACTTTAAGTGTTTTAATTATCTCAGAATCGGACACTTCATCCAAAAGTAATTCCATTACCACACCTTCGGTTGCAGGCTTGTAAGAAGTGTAAATAAGTTCATCGTAAGATTCCATTAAACGCGATTGATCGAAAGTCATCCATATGAGATCAGCAGTTCTAAGGCATCTTACATGCTCGGTACTATGATGGGTGTATTCATTCCTAGCTTCGGATTTAAATTCGCGGGGCTTTGCAAATACCATTTCAACCCATGAAGTATCCGCATTTTCTAACCCTGCTTGATCGTATTCTGTATCAGCAATTCGACGTATATCCCATTCATATGCAAGGTGTTCAATAGAAGCGTCCTTAAGCCAAGAATATCGGTTTTTCTCAAAAAACCACTTAGGTATATCTTTTTTATCGGCGATTATTTTCATGTTTAGTTCCATTAATGGCTGTTTCTAATAGCAGGGCAATTTTGGTATGTGCCTCTGTGCGTTCTTTGAGATAATCGTAGCGATCATAAATACCTTCCACACCTTTTAATTTGTGATTTAGGCAGCGCTCTGCCACATGGCCGGGTACACCAGCTGAGGCAGCTAAACTCCTAAATGTTCTTCTAAGGTCGTGAGGTGAAAAAGGCTTCATGTCTCCCATAAGGTTAGATGGCTCGGAAGCTCGACCAGCTTCGTGGCCAAACAAGCTCAAGATCGCTCTATTTAACGTGTCATTGCCCATATGTGCTTTGGTTGACTTCCTGCGAGCGGGGAGAATATATTCAGAACCGCAAGCTCTCATTTTTAATTCTTTAAGCCATTCAATTATTTGAACAGGTAAAGGTATGGTTATAGGTGCGCCAGTTTTGCTGCGACCTTCGGGTAAGCACCAAAGTGCAGTTTCAAGGTCGAACTCAACCCATTTAGCGCAACAGAGTTCACTTTTTCTGACTCCTAGAGTTATAAGCAGGGCGCAAGCTAAATAATTATCTCTAGTGAATTTTGTTTGGTTTTCTGTGAAGACTCTAAAAGCAATTTTGATTTCGTGGATTGTTAAATAACGATCCCTGCTGGTTTCAACTCCACCCGCATCAGTTACAGCGAAAGAGCTTGCAGGATTATGGGCAAGTAGATCAAGTTTAATCGCATGTCGAAACAGCTGCTTTAAATACATAAGAGCGTCATTTGACACTGTCACGCGGTCTCTTGCGATACGTTGAATTATTGCTCTGATATCTCGAGCATTTACCGTATCTATCGGCATATCGCCAATAAATGGTTTTACATCTTTAATATATATTCGTTTAGGAATGTTCGGGTGTTTTAGTCTTTTGGCTAAATCATTTTCATACCAGTCATAAAATAAATCATCGACTAGTTTTATTGGCTGCTCTTTGACTCTTTTTCTAAGAAGTAATGGGTCCGAGCCAGAGTTTATGTCTCTTTTTTGTATTGCTGTTTCGGCTCTTGCATCTGCTAGCCCCATAAAAGGGTACTTACCTAGGGTCATTTCTTTACGCTTACCATTAGACGAATAACGCAGCATCCAATATGGCGTAGCTGACTTTCTAACTACGAAGTAAAGGCCTTCGCCAATTGGATGCCTTTTAGGTTCTCCACTGGCGAGTGATTGAATTTTTTTTACTGTAATTGTCGCCATGTTAATATTTGCCCACCATTGATAAATTCAGTGATGAGTTTTGACCACCACTTTGCCCACCATTATAATACAACTTCATATAACAAATTAGAACACATGATAACAAGAAAAGTTCTATATATTAGGGTTTTATGGTAGATTTCGGCTTGTGGGTGCGCGTGAAAAAATTATTCTATATTCTGAATCTGCTCGCGCATTTGCTCTATCAACACTTTAAGCTCAACGGCGCTGTTTGTGGTGTCTACTACTATGGCTTTCGATGAGAGAGTGTTGGCTTCGCGGTTGAGTTCTTGCATTAAGAAATTTAAACGTCTGCCAATAGCGCCCCCGGTCGTCAGTATCTGGCGCACGGCTTGTACATGAGTATCTAATCGGTCTATTTCTTCGGCGACATCGGCTTTTTGCGCCAGTAAGGCAATTTCTTGCTCTATTCTTACAGTGTCTATTTCCAAGCCTAAATCCGTTACGCGCTTTAACAATAAGCGGCGTTGAGCTTCCATTATCTGTGGCATTTTTTCGCGAACTTGGCTGACCACAATAGCGATCGCGTCTAGTCTGTGGTTGATTAAGTTGGCGAGTTCGGCACCTTCTCTAGATCGGCCTTGGATTAAATCGTCGAGTGCCGCTGAAAATAGCGTCAGCGCTTGTTTTTTGACAGCATCCATATCGAGTTTTGTCTCTAACATAATCCCTGGCCAGCGTAATATTTCTAAGCTGTCGATCGGTTGGGGGTCGGTTGTCAGCGAACTTAAGCTTTCTGCGGCGTCAATGAGCTGCTTAGCTCTCTCCCTATTTATTTGAATTCCCTGCTGCTCTTTTTCGACCACGAAGTGCAATGTGCAGTCTATTTTACCGCGATTGAGGTTTTGGCGTATTAGATCGCGCAGCGCAAGTTCTAAATCTCGGAAACTATTAGGGATACGCAAGTGCGGTTCCAAATAGCGCTGATTGACTGATCTGACCTCCCAGATCAATGCGCCCCAACTGTGTTGGGATTCTTGGCGGGCAAAAGCTGTCATACTGCGTGTCATATGCTTCAATCTCGATTAGAATATGCGCATAGTTTATCAGCATGTATCTTTGAGCTCTATGGTGAGTTTGAGTTATGGAACATGCGCATAAGTCCTGTATTTTCTGTGCGGGTTTAAAAACGGCGAAATACGCGAAAGATAGCGCAGTGGAATGGCGATTTTTTGCCAAGCTGTCTGACAAAGTCAGCTGCCCAATGGTTAGCCGTTTTCAATCCCGTCCTTAGGGGCATAAATAGCACTCCGATCTCGTTGTTATCAATTTTCGTCGGGCAACCAGCCCGTCTGGAATCGATGCCAAGATTTGACAATGCTTTGTATGTCAGAGATGTACGTGACCTGTTCGCATGTTCTTTAGGCCGCGCGGCATCAATTTTTTAAATTTTTAAAGGTTATTTTTCATGAGTAAAACAATGTCTGATCAACTTCAATCCTTGGGGATTGTCTCTCATCGCCCCAGTGGACGCGAATTAGATCAGTTGAGAGAAGTGAAATTCACACGTCATTTTACTAAGCATGCCGAAGGCTCAGTATTGGTTGAGTTCGGTGCGACAAAAGTACTCTGCACCGCCACGGTTGAACGCGGCGTTCCCCGCTTCTTGCGCGGCTCTGGTTCAGGCTGGGTGACCGCTGAATACGGGATGTTGCCGCGCTCGACCAATACTCGCAATGGGCGTGAAGCAAGCCGTGGTAAACAAACCGGGCGCACGATTGAAATTCAACGCTTGATTGGCCGCTCTTTACGCGCCGCTCTGGATTTAAAAAAATTGGGCGAGAATACTATCACTATTGACTGTGATGTTTTACAAGCTGATGGTGGCACACGTACAGCCTCTATCACGGGTGCCTGCGTCGCCCTTGTCGACGCGATTAATTTTCTAAAAAAAAATAAGCACGGTGCTTTAAAAGGTGATCCCCTGAAAACGATGATCGCGGCTATTTCCGTGGGTATTTACAAAGGAGAAGCGGTGCTTGATTTGGATTACCTTGAAGATTCAGATGCGCAAACGGATATGAATGTTATCATGACCGCTAAAGGCGGCTTTATTGAAATACAAGGTACTGCTGAAGGCGAGCCTTATAGCAAAGCTGAATTGGACAAAATGCTGGCGTTAGCTGATAAAGGTATTAAAGATATTTTGGTTGCTCAACGGGTGGCACTTGCCGAGTAATTAATCCATTGAACGAGATTGAAAAAAAAGACCCACAAGCGTCTTTTTTTTCAATCAGTATTGGAATTAACAACGGCGGCATTTATAAGTCGATATCGTAATCCATCACTAAGGGCGCAAATTCGGAGAAATTTTGTTCTTTGGCAATATAGCCATCGTTAATGGTTTCTAATAAATTAGGCGTCGTTAGCTGGTAGTCTAATCTTGCGCCTTCGTTGAGCTTGCGCGCTCGGTTGTAATCCGGCCACCATGTGTATTGACGATCTGCTTTGTTTATTTCTCTAAAGGCATCCACATAGCCTAATTCACCTATCACTTCTTCTATCCAGCTGCGCTCACTTGGCAAGAACCCAGAAATACTTTGGCTAGCATACCAATTAGAGATATCAGTCGGACGATGTGCGGTATTAAGGGTGCCGCAAAATATAAAGTCGCGGCGCTTGCGTTGAGTTTTTTTGAAATGTGCTAATAAGTGTTCCATAAATTTATGCTTGACGGCTTGTGCCGCATCATTTTTTAATCCCGAGGGCACTAACAGTGAAGAAATACTGACATTTTCAAAGTCCGCTTGAATAAAACGTCCCTCATAATCACATAACTCAAAGCCAAGGCCGGTGATGATTGCTTTAGGTAAGTGTCGGCTGTAGATTGCCACTCCGCTATAGCCGTCTTCAAAGGCATCGAAAAAGTACGGGTAGTATCCATCTAGATGGTATTTCTTATCATCTAGTTGATACTCGCGAGCACGCAGATCTTGCAGGCAGATAACGTCAGCGTCTTGATCCGCTAACCAAGTAAATAGCCCTTTGTCAGTAGCCTGTTCAATACCTTGGGTATTGAATGAGATAACGCGCATATAATAAATTCCCGTACTTAAGTACTTTGATCTGCTTTGTCGATGTGAAAAGGCTGTATATCTTGCCGCTCATCATATTATCGACAAAGGCATATCTATAAATTAGATGCCAATTGTATAACCTAGCGCTATAAATTGAAATTTTCTTGGTAAATTAATTCCTTAGCAACGTAAATTAACTGCTAATTCATGGGTTTTAATGGCTAATTAGATTATTAGTGGGTCTTTATGACTATTCTTCAAGGTCGCTGATACCTTAGATGACTAAGGTTTATAGTTTTTGTTCAGCACTAGTGCGCGCTAGTGTAGAATAGTGACTTTAGTTTTATTTTAATCGTTTTAGCGTAGGTCGGAAACAATGCAACAATATCAACGAGAATTTATACAATTTGCCATTGAACAAAAAGTACTGTGTTTCGGTGAATTCGAACTAAAGTCCGGCAGAGTCAGTCCATACTTCTTTAATTCTGGCCTGTTTAAAAGCGGTTTAGCACTCGCTAAATTAGGCCGCTTTTATGCCGCCGCGTTAGAAAATGCCAATGTGAGTTACGATATTTTATTTGGACCGGCTTATAAAGGAATTCCACTGGCTGTTGCAACAGCAGTATCTCTTGCCAATGAATATGATAAAGATGTGCCTTATGTATTTAATCGTAAAGAGGCAAAAGATCATGGGGAAGGAGGTTCATTGGTGGGTTCTGCCTTAGAGGGCAAGGTGGTCATTATAGATGATGTTATTACCGCCGGTACCGCGATTCGTGAAGTAATGCAAATTATTGACTATGCGGGAGCCACTCCAGCGGCGACGGTGATTGCGGTGAATCGTATGGAGAGAGGCAAGGCACAGCTGTCGGCCATTCAAGAAGTAGAGCGCGACTATAAAATGCCCGTGATTAGCATCATCGATTTATCGAACATAGTGCAATATCTTGAAGAAATAGGTGGCCATGAGCAGCCACTTACAGCGATTGCAAACTATCGCAAACAATACGGTATTTAATCATTGCACGGCATGAAATGCTGGTTCAAGTAATTCAAAACTTCTTATTTAATCCAACGCTTTTCTATCCTCTTAGTGGCAGTATCAATGCCACTCCCACAGCTGCCTTGGCTGGTAACACTGAAGTAGTCTTGAGTTCGATGAGTCACTTGCTGGCAAGTGATACTAGCAGAACACTGGTACAACCCCTGTGTGTCGTATTGATACTCGGTCTCGGTCTTCTCACAACGACTGTTAGCGATCATCGAGGATAAGGTGATTTCTAAACCAGATTGCGCTGCATTGTGGGCGCGAACTGACAGGATATTTTGACTGTGTATCTTGGCAGAATTGGCAACTAATGCCGCCATGCCCGCCGCTAATAATGCCAGTACAGTGATCACGAAAATCGCCGAGACTAAGCCTAACCCGGTTTGTCGACTGGCTCCCTTAATCATGGGCTAACCAAATCTGTTGATTGAGTGATAAACTTTCAGTGGTATTGCCGGCACTCAATAGAATTTCAACAATCTGTTTGTTCTGCAAAAACTGAAAGTGAGAGGAGGCGAGTAAACCTTGGGCAAGTAAAACTCTTTTCGGCTCTTGTTCTGGCAAAACCTTGGTTAAAGGCTGTTGTGATTTTATAGGATATTGGCTGTACCTAAAGAGATTGCCCGCTTCTATGCAGTAGCTAATTGGACCGTCGATAAAGCGCACTATCCGCTGTATTGAATGTTGCTCAAAGGTTTGGGCTTTGGCTAACTTTAACTGGCTAAAAGCCGTGTTTTCAGTATCGTTTTGACGGTTAATGCGAGATGAAATCAAAGGGCTATTGGGCTTAGTTAATTCAGCGTATAAAGCATAGTTATCGGTCGACCCTATGACCGCCCGCAAGCCTTTTACATCAATCTTTAGTGCCAGCGCCTCAAGCTTATTGCCTGCGCGCATTAAAGGGGCTTCGGTGTAGAATGACTCGGCTTGGATAGGTAGCATTTCAATGCAGAAAGCGCTCGTACTCCGCCTTATACGCACTGAACCGGCTAAACTTTGGCTTAAGTGTGACTCGATCTTTTGCAAGCTAGTATTTAAGCTAGTGGTGATGGTATCGCGGCGTTTTACGTCATTTAAACCTTTGGCCGTATTCACAATGAACACAGTGCTGCCAACCGCGAGAATACCAGTAATAAAAATCACAATCACCAGTTCTATAAGCGTAAAGCCTGCTTGTCTCGGGCTGCGGGGCCTCTGATATTGGTCTCTGAGCGCAGACATTAATAGCGGCCTCTGTAGGTAACAAAGTGTTGTTTTTTGCCTAGTGGGGTGGTGATCAACAGGTCGACTTTTTTAATTTGCTCCTCAGCAAGCGAGAAATCACTGCCAGCGAGGCTGACATTGATTTTCACCTTAAATCCCACGTAGCCAAGTAGACTCTCACCTTGTAAACCTGTCGCATCACCTTGATAAGCGCTCAGTGTTTCAAAATTTTGCCGTTGAATTTGAGAAAAATACTGCTTAGCTAGCAAAGTTGTTTTCGCTTGCCAAAATGGGTCGGCGCTTCGCGATACAGCATTAGACCATACCGCTACCACTCCAGTCATGGCTATCGCAATGATAGTGATAGTAAAAATCAACTCGACAAAGGTAAAACCTGACTCAGATGCACTGGCCTTCATAACTATATCCTGTAGGCGCAATACAGATGGAATTTTTCCCGGCTTGTAATGCAATGCTATGAGTTATATTAAGCGCTTTTGGGGATACCATGGTTTTTAAGTCACCCCGGCTATCAAAGGTAAGTTCTAAAGCACTATCTTGGCTTAATGTCTGTTTGTCTATCTGTAGTTCAGCCCTAGAATCCAGTAAATAGCTTTGAGATCCATTGTGGTTAGAGATCATCACAGCCCACTGTGAATCCGATGTCTGTTGAAGAGAGAATACAGTGACTGCTAAAGCCCTGTTAGGAGGTTGCTGCGACATAGATATTTGCTGTGCGAGTCTAAGGTAAACTTGCACTTTAGAGATGAACAGTGCTTGACGGTAGACACTGGTATCTGAAAAACGCGAAAAGGCCACGACCGAAAGAATACCTATCAATAACATGACCGTAATTAATTCAATCAGTGTGAAGCCGTTTTCTGTTTTCATTGACTGAGTAAGCTTTGATTAATTTAGGGTGGGGATAACGAATCCCGTCTGATGTGAATACTCTATTTTTACATTGCCGCTGCCATCTTTATTGTACTTAAACTCACAAATAGGTTTTTGATAAGTGACTTTAAATGCCGCACCGTCTGAGGTTGATACCGTCGGGGCATTGGCCTGTAATACACTATTCCAGACTTCCACACAGCCCGCAGTAGAGGGCTTAGCGCTTGAACCTGAGATAGGGAATTTATTGTTATTGATGAACAGTGGATTACCATCAAATGACATCGGCTTACCTGGCAATATATTTTGAGCGATCGCCTGCGCTTTCGCCAGGGCGATACCAGATGCAAGCCCCCCTGCAGTGCCATGAACGGTGGCTTTATGTGCATCGGTTGAAATATCAATGAAGCGCGGTAGTGCAACGGCCGCCAGTATGCCGAGCAATGCAATAACTACGATCAATTCGATAATGGTAAAACCAGATTGTGGGCGTCTCATTTTGCTTTTCCTTTTATATCGATTGCCGCCATCAACAGTTAAGTGTGTAGACAGTCTGTCGATTAGCGAGCGGTTGGTATTTTTTTGGATGATTGTTCAATGCTTAAAAATATCTCTAGTTACAGCATAGTCTAAAATCTAAATCAGCTACTAGCTTATTCATCGGTATTTATCCCTTAACGGCGGCACTCAGTTCCCATAGCGGTAAAAAGACGCCTAAGGCGAGTAATAAAACCAATGCGCCGATAATAATAATTAAAACGGGTTCGATGGCACTGGATAGGCCCATTAATTTATATTCCACTTCCTCTTCATAAAAATCGGCCACCTCACTGAGCATTTCGTCTACTCTACCGGTTTCTTCACCGACGGCGAGCATCTGCATCACTAAAGGACTGAACATAGCAGTGCGTTTGGCGGCACTAGTGAAACCTTCACCGCGTTCGATACCGACACGCATTTCATCCACTTTGTTACCGACAAAATCGTTATTTACTGCTTTAGCCACCACACTTAAGCCTTGTTCAATGGGCATGCCCGCAGCGAGTACAACACTGAAAGTACGCGAAAATCTGGCGAGTACCGAACGATAAAAAATGCCACCGATTAAAGGAATTTTAAATTTTAACTCATCCCATACCCGTTTTCCTGCCGGGCTTTTTTTCCAGCGGTAGTAGAGAAATAACAAGCTAAGCATGACAGTGAAAACATGCGGCCAGTAGGCTATGCTAAAATCTGAAATATTGATAAGTAGTAAGGTTTGCCAAGGTAGTTGGCCCCCCAAACTGTCAAACACAGCTTTAAAGCTAGGGATGACAAATAAATTAATAATCACCATAAAAATACCTATCGCAGAAAACACGAACAGCGGATAACGTGTCGCTTGCTTTAAGTTGCGAATGGTTTTGCGCTCTAAGGTTAGATAATTCGACATTTGGCTAAAGGCGTCATCGAGCCGGCCGGTATTTTCACCTATGCGTATCATGCTGACATATAAATCTGAGAATAATTTAGGGTATTTAGCCATTGCCACTGACAGTTCCTGGCCTTTTTCTAGATTATCCGCCACACCCGCCAAGCTAGTAGCGACTAAATTATTTTTAACGGTATCAGACAATCCGCGTAAGGCTGCGACGATAGGCACCCCTGCGCGGGTTAAACTGGCAAGTTGCTTGGAGAGCATGATCACTTCATCGATTGTGACTGTTTCAAAAATAGCCAGATTTAAACCACCAGCTGCCAAATTACTAGTGGTTTGGTTGGCTTTTGGACGGGCGGTGATAGTGACGGGTATAATCGATTGTTGCTCTAGTTGTATAACGACTTCATTGCGACCTATGGCCTCTATTTTGCCACTCGCTTTAGAGCCATCAACATGTCTGCCTGTATAGCTAAAAATAGCCATCTAGAGTTGCTCCCCTAGCTCTTCTAACTGCTCAGTCACTCGAAAGACTTCCGCCAAGCTGGTGACGCCATGCGCGGCTTTTTCCAACGCGCTGATGACGAGGGGTTGATAGCTATTACTACTGCGGGTCGCTTGGGCAAATGCACTGCTGTCATTGGCGCGCAGGGCGTCTGCCATAGCATCATCCATTTCTAACAATTCAAAAATCCCGACACGACCAATATAGCCTGTGTTGTTGCAGCTAGTGCAGCCTGTGCCCTGTTTTAAATTTCCAATGCTAATGTCGGTGTTTAGGCACTTTGACTTTAGCCAAAGCTGTTCTGGGCTGGTGGGTGAGTAGTCGGATTTGCAGTGCTGGCAGATTTTTCGAACAAGTCGCTGTGCGACTACGGCGCGCAGTGCTGTGGCGACTAAATAGCCTTCTATACCAATATCTAAGAGTCTCATTGCACTAGAAATTGCATCATTGGTATGTAAACTCGAGAGAACAAAATGGCCGGTAATTGAAGCGCGCAAGGCGATTTCGGCGGTTTCTAGATCGCGTATTTCTCCGACCAGTAAAATGTCTGGATCTTGGCGCAGACAAGACCTGAGAACGGTAGCAAAATCTAAACCAATCTTGGGGTGTACTTGAATTTGGTTAATGCGCGGTAAACGGTATTCAACCGGGTCTTCAACCGTCAATATTTTCTTCTCAGCGACGTTTAACGCATTTAGCGCGCCATAGAGTGTGGTGGTTTTCCCGCTGCCAGTAGGCCCAGTAACCAGCAGTAAACCATGGGGCTCCTTAATCAGTTTATTCAATCGATGGCGCATTTTTTCAGGTAGGCCGATGCTGTCTAAATCAATTAAGCCATTGGTTTGATCTAGCAGTCGCATCACCACAGATTCGCCATTTTGAATCGGCATAGTGGACATGCGCACGTCAATACTGTGGCCTTTAACGGTAATATTAAAACGACCATCTTGGGGTAGGCGTTTTTCCGAAATATTGAGCTCTGCCATCAATTTCAGGCGCAGTATCAGCGCGGGTGCAATACGTGCATCTTTCATCACGTGCTCTTGTAATAGACCATCTACTCGCTGTCTGATACGTAGTACATTTTCATCGGGCTCAATATGAATATCGGAGGCACCGATTGAAACAGCGTCTTCGAAAATGCTTTTTAGCAAACGAACAACCGGTATATCTGCGTCATCTGTTTCAGATAATTTAGCGGTGTCAAAAGTGTCTTCAACAATTTCATCACTGAGTTGATCTGCCCAGTCATCGATTTCACTGGTGCGCCGATACATTTGATCCAAAATACCCAGTAATTGGCTATCGGGAATCACCGCTAGTTCAATCGGCTTTGGCAACAGCCGTTGAATTTCATCGTAGGCTGATATGTCTAATGGGTCAGTCATGCCGATTAAAAAATATTCAGCTTCCTCTTTCAGTACTATGCAGCGAAATCGGCGCGCGTGGGTTTCCGTCAGCTTTAATACATCGTTATGATTAAAGTTATAGCGCGACAAATCCACCATGGGGATTTTAAGTTGCCGGGCTAAAAAGTTAAGAAATTGTGCTTCTTTTACATAACCTAATACGACTAAGGCTTTACCAAGTTTTTGTCGCGTTTTTTTTTGACGAGCAAGCGCCGACATTAATTGCTCTTCGGTTATGACCGCGTTTTGCACTAATAAATCACCGATTCTAACTTTCATTTTCGGTGCTGCCATGACGCTCCCTCTTTAATAAATTCGCTGTTTTTATTTTACAGTAGATATGATTATTCTTTGGCTGAAAACAAATGGAAGCTGATAATCAACCCAGTGCTTTGGTTGTCAAGTCTCTTGTATTCAACAGTATTCCATACAATGCCTAAGGTGTTTTGTTCTATAAATGCCAGATAGTCTTTTACGTTGCTGTCGCTGCCTTGCAGACTGAGGGTTATTTGCTGTCGAAAAATCGCGCTATCAATCGCCTCCAACGATGCTTCATCGCCAATAAACGTTTGTGTATAAACCTGAATATCTTCGACCTGAAGTGCGCTAGCCGCGGTTAATAGTTGCGACAGAAAAAGGCTGAAATTAGTGGCTGAAATAATAGCAAGTTTGTGGGTCTCTAACGTTTCCTTTAGCTTGTCATGTTGTAAGCCTAATGTGGCTAATTGCTGTTGAATAACATCGCTAGCCTGCTGTTTGAGTGAATGCTTTAGTGCATTATTTTGTTGTCGATGCTCGGCCAAGTTATTTTCGGTACTCGCCAGTCGGCTTTTAAATACATTGACTGTCTTGTTTGTAGGTTCAATTATGACCAAAAAAAACAGGGCAATAATCAGTGCTAGTGACGACAGTAGTATCAACAGCTTTTCTCTGTTACTCAATAGCTTATATTTTTCGGCGACAGATGAAAAACTCATTGGTCAGCCTCCTGCTCGGCGAACAGTATTTCAAATTTATGGTTTTCTGCACTTCGAAGCGCTCGGATTTTGCTGATATCTTGATTCTTGAGTAAACCGTGATCTCTTAAGTTTTTCAGTATCAGCGGTAATTTTTCTAAGTGCTCGGTGGTACCGGTAATAGCTGAAAACTTACCATGAGATTCAACTTTGAAGCTTTCTAATAGGCTATTGGCCGGCATACTCTGTTGCAAGGTGTTGATTAAATTTACTAGAACGTAATCTTGCTGGGCGCTAGTTGCCACTGATAATTCAAGCATTTGTTGCATTGCTTTTATCTGCTGTTGCAGCTGAGTTAGTTGCAACGTGAGTGCTGAAGGGACTGCGCGTTTAGCCATTGTCTCAGTGTTTTTAACTATTTCAGTTTGCACTGCAAGGTTTGCAACTCGTCGTTGTTGAAAGTCTGCTTCTAGAGCGCCAGTTTGCCACCACAGATAAGCTGCTATGCTGCTACAGATAATAAAGCAAATCCCAACTGAACTTAAAAACATATTGAATCCGAGAAAATTCGCTACTTCTTTCGGTTTTAAAGGTAATAAATTGATCGTCTGCTTCATTTTTTTACCTTTTGGTCTAAACGCAAAGCACCGGCAATGGCAATAAAGCAGTGATGCCTAAGCTCTATACTAAGCTCTTCTTCAACTGAAATAATATTATTCAGATTTATGGTGGTTATCTCCGCACCCATGTTTTCAATAAGCGTGCGCATAATCGGGCTTTCTAGATCTTGCTGGGGTAATACTATGACTTTTAAACAAGGTGATTTGCCTAATTGACTCTCGTAGTAATCCATGGAGCGCTGCAAATCTAAAGCGATCGCATCTAATTTATCCAAATAGTTGTATTGCAGCGTGCGAGATAAGTACATCTGCCCCTGAGACATCAACATCAACAAGCTTTGTTCTGAGTCTAAATACAACACAGAAGTGCCGACAATGTCTTGGCATAAATCAGCAACTAAATGGAGCAATGCAGTTTCGGGAATTTCTACCGTGATGGGAGTTAAACTTAAGCCTTCAGCCCATGCGACTCGTTCCTGCACTTTTTCCTTATTGGCTACTACCGCATAAATTTTACGGGCTTGATGCGGCGAGCTGTCTTCAGGTAAGTCTAAAAAGTCAATTAGTGCATTGTCGTAATCAAACGCCACTAGGTCTTTTACTTTCCACCAGAGTGCTTCACACATCTCGCTGGGGCCTACATTAGGGGCTTCTGTTAACAGTAATTGGTAATCGCTAGGCGCTAAAATAAGCGAGCAGTTTGCGCCGGCTAATTGGTTACTATGAATATAGTCACTGAGTAAATGGGGTGCTTCTTGCAGTTCAGCATGTTTAAAGAACTGACAATTTAGGAGATGAAGTTGCGCGTTGCTTAATTTGCTGACTGCGATAGAAGTCCCCTCTTGGGAGACACGCAGGCAAACTCTTCCTGTGTCTTTGGTGTTTTTTATAGGTAACCGCAACAATATGCTTTCCTCTGTAGTTGTTACTGAATAATAACGACTTTTTGTAAAAGACTGATTCAGCTATTAAGATAGTAACTAACTCAAGGTATATTTGCACTAAATGCAGTGAGCACTATAGCCTATAAATAAGACAAAGAGAGATCAAGTCCCAAAAATCATCAGTAGATGAGAGTTAAGTCCGACAGGTTACTAGGCAAGGTGTACGGCGAAAATCGATCAAGAGTCGATCGAATTGCTATACACGACTTATTAAAAGATTATATAAATGCTCAACTGTTTTGTCAGCAAACTTTGACATGACGGATAATTAAACAAAGTTACCTTTCGCCTATCATAACCGTTTTAATCAGCGTAGAGAAAATATAGGGCCTAAGCACATTTTGATTTTAACCTGAATCAGCGGCTGCACTGCACCATCGAGTGTAAACTCTTTATTCTGGCTCAAGCTAACATGTTTAAATTTCCCTATAAAACCAATATTATGCATTCTATATCCTCTTTGAAGTCACGTAATCAGAATTAACTGTAATTAGTTTTTTAGGGCACCCGTTATTGTTTATTTGATCGCGATAATGCTAAAGAGTAATCTAAATCATCTGCTATTTTGTTTTGAAAGCTACGACAAAAAACGTCTGAATGAAAGGCTAATTAACAAAAGGCGCACTTTTTACTTGACTGAAAAAGCCTAGATTGTTTAATATTGCGCGCCATTAAGGATGTATTGCCCGGATGGCTCAGTCGGTAGAGCAGAGGATTGAAAATCCTCGTGTCGGTGGATCGATTCCGCCGCCGGGCACCATCTTTAAAATAAGCCTAGTCAATGACTAGGCTTATTTTGTAGTCAATAAGCAAAAAAAACAATGCTTTACTTTATATTGATAATCCTTTCTCGCTACGATCGGTGAAGTGTCACAAGCGCCTAGCGTTTAAAAGATATTTTGTAATATGCCCGTCAGTCTTAGTTTCAGCAGACACCTGTGCTCAGCACACAGCTAAATATCTAGCCAGAATTTTAAACCAGCATTAACTGCAGTGGGCTTCAAGCGATAATCAAGCAAACCTCAGAATATAACTTATATTGCCCAAAATACTTGTTGCAATGATAACCGCTCAGAACACTTATAAATACTGGTGGTTGATAAATGCTCAGTAATGTTGAGGGTATTTTTAACAGAGCTCGCGGGCAATTAATTGCAGTAAATAGGTCTCGCGAACAATCGAAAGTCCATGTTGTTTAGCATTTGCTAAAGTGTTTAGATTGTGCGCGATAGCCTTGTCAATATTGATCCAGAAGGCACGCATGCCATTTTTTATTTCATAGTCTTCTAGTTTCAGGGGCAGGCGATGTTCGTCAATGTCACAGGTATAACAAAAAGACAACATTTTGATTAAATCATAACCATTTTTAGACCGAAGCCTTATTTCTTCATAACGTCCAAATTCTTGGATGTTAATTATATTTTGCGCGCCAGTTTCTTCTTCGAGTTCTCGAATTAAACCTTGTATATGGGTTTCATCAAGGTTTATGCCGCCACCGGGTAAGCTGTAATCCTGATATTTTTGTGTGAAGACGAGTAAGATTTGCTCATCCTTGATGACAATTGCTCTCGCCGCATTGCGGGTTAAACAAGGTAAATCTGTACGGCTAACTTTAGCGTCGATCGTCGATTTTATTAAGCGCATTATCCAACCAGAAAAAAATTTAATACTAGCTGTTTGCTCTATGAGCCTGTCGGACTTAACGCTAATCTCCTGCAAAAAAATCAGAATTTGGCCCTATTCCGAGCGATTTCTCGCTAGATAGCTCACTATAAGCCTGAAAGACCAAAAATTTGTTTCTAATCACATTTTTGTCGCTACGATCAGTCAAGCCCGATAAGCGCTTAGTCGTAAATTAGTCATCGAAATTAACTAAAAATTTCGGTCACTAATTTACGATAGGTTCCATTACGTTTTACTTCGTTTAGAGCGTCAGTGTAACTCTTTGCTATCTCGGGGTATTTACCAAAGAAGAAAGTGAAAAATTTAACCTTACCTAGCATCGCAGAAAGCTTGCGTATTTTAGTGTTCTTGAATTCAGGGCTCTTTAAAATGGCTGAAGCGGCGGCTATATTATTAACCAAAATATCAGCGCGTTTAGCTTGGAGCATTAAAAAAGCTTGTAAGGCAGAGTTAACCACGATGAATTTTTTCCAGGCAAATTTTTCTCTGGATATAACCAGCCTCTTACACTGAGCATAGAAAAAGGTTCGAGACTTTGCCAACCGTCTATTTCCATGTTAACTGCCACACTGCATGCAAAAACAGGCGTTGAGGATTCAGACTCTGCTATTTTTAAGCTGTTTGGATTCTTTTTTGCATAAGACTCTACATACTAAAGCTCTGCATGAATGGTATGATTCCGAAGCATATTTCCGCTCTTTCCGCGGGTAATACGACGAGGGTGATATCTAAATCGGATTTTGCAAAGCAATTTTTGACCAAATTTTAAGACTTGGTCTTCATCGCTTGAACCTATGATACTCATGGTTATCTTTTGATTAGCGACGATGTGTATTGGTGTTAAAAAATAACTAGCCTACAGCTTATTAATAAGAAAAATTTCAATGAAGACATCCGACTTTTCGTTATCTACTGCTGCGTTTATTTATAGGTGGAAATAGCGAATAAGTTATAAAAATTTGATTTATTAGCTATTGGTTTATACAAGCTGGACTATGTTTTCAGCTTGTATAAAGCTAACTCGCTGAAAATACCCTCTATTATTAATCATAGGTTTTAACTAACACAGAAAAGATGTGAAACTTTATTCACTATAAATTAAAAAAGCCTAGCATAAACATTTTTAAACTGTTGTATGCTTATTTCTAAATGGAATAATTCGGAGATTCGTTATGTCGCTTTCTTTATCGCCTAGAGTCGTGTCTTTTTTTGATGAGGCGTCTTTTACCTTTAGCTATGTTGTTGAGGATGTCGAATCTAATTGCTGTGCAATCATCGACTCAGTACTCGATTTCGATTACGCATCTGCTTCTACTTCTTGTACGGCGGTGAATAAAATTCTGGACTATGTCGATAGCCAAAATCTTAGAGTTGAATGGATTTTGGAAACCCACGTTCATGCTGATCATTTGTCGGCGGCTCCGTATTTAAAAGAGAAGACAGGGGCGCGCATCGGTATCGGCTCACATGTAAAAGAAGTGCAACGTACTTTCAGTCAAGCCTTTAACAGCCAAGATGAGATGCGCTGTGAAGGTGAGCAGTTTGATAAACTCTTTGAAGACAATGAAGTGATCAACCTCGGTAGTTTATGCGGGGTGGCGTTGCACACACCCGGGCATACGCCAGCTTGTATGACCTATGTTTTCGCTGATGTGGCGTTTGTGGGAGACACACTGTTTATGCCCGACTTTGGTACAGCGCGTTGTGACTTTCCTGGGGGGGACCCTCAAATTCTATTTCAATCAATCCAGAAAATATTTGCATTAGCTCCTCAAACTCGCCTATTCATGTGTCACGATTATAAAGCCCCTGGGCGCGATGAGTATAAAAATGAAACTACTGTGGCTCAAGAGCGTGAAGAAAATATACACGTTGCGATGGGAACCTCTGAAGCTGATTTTGTTAAAATGCGTTCTGAGCGAGATAAATGCCTAGGCATGCCGCGCTTGATTTTGCCCTCTGTGCAAGTCAATATTCGTGCAGGTAATTTACCTGCAGCCGAAAATAATGGTCAAACTTACCTCAAAGTCCCGGTTAATTTATTCTGATAAAAAGACCAATGGGTATAATAAAATAGTGACTTATTTGACATCTGTGTTGAGATAAAGCACTAATGAGTACTCAACAAACATTATCCTTCTTAGGAGCCCATATGGATATTCATCAGCTTACTTCCCAGTTGAGTGTCAGCGCACAATTGCACCCTGAAGATATTGAGCAAGTCGTTGCAGCCGGAATCAAAACAGTTATTTGTAACCGACCAGATCAAGAAGGAGATGAACAGCCAGCGAGTGACGAAATCCGTCTTGCATGCGAAAGCCAAGGATTGAAATGGTACTTCCTACCGGTTAATCCACGGAATTTTACCGATCGACAAGCGCGAGAATTTGGGGCGCTACTCAATGCAGTGCAAGGACCCGTTTTAGCTTTTTGTCGCACAGGTACTCGCTGTACAAATTTGTGGGCTTTAAGCGAAGCCGGTAATATCGATGTCGCCTCTATAATTAACACTGCCAGTGTCGCAGGTTACGATATCGCTAAACTTAGTGATCGTATAGCAACTTTAGCCGAAAGTAATAAAGCCGAAGTGATAGCAGCGAAAGAGACAATAGCTTATAAACTGGTTGGCTCACACGATATTCTAATTGTCGGCGGCGGCGCTGGTGGTCTAGCTGTCGCAGCCAGTTTACTCAAGCGCCAACCTACGCTCGATATAGCCATTATAGAGCCGGCCACTGAACATTATTATCAACCTGGTTGGACGATGGTGGGTGGCGGTATTTTTTCAGCAGAAGAAACGCGGCGTAAAATGATTGACGTAATACCCGATAGTGTTAAATGGTATCAAGCTTCTGTTGCCAGCTTTGTGCCAGACAAAAATAGTCTGCGCTTGGCTGAAGGTGAAGTCATTGAATATAACTATTTAGTGGTGGCACCCGGCTTAACCTTAGATTGGGGAGCGATTGAAGGTTTGGAAGCGGCGTTAGGTAACTATGGGGTAACGTCAAACTATCGTTATGACTTGGCACCTTATACATGGAAAATGGTGCAGAAAACCAGTAATGGAAAAGCCATCTTCACCCAGGCGCCTATGCCTATTAAGTGTGCTGGGGCACCTCAAAAAGCTATGTACTTGGCCTGTTCGCATTGGCTCTCAGAGTGCCGCTTGAGTAATATTAATGTTGAGTTCTGCACTGCAGGGCCGGTATTATTTGGTGTGGCAGACTATGTCCCCGCTTTAATGGAATATGTAAAAAAATACAGTATTGAACTCAGCTTTTCTGCAAACTTAGTCAAAGTCGATGGGCCTAAACAAATTGCTACTTTTGAAGTAACGGATAGCCTAGGTAATAAGAGCTTAGTAGAAAAAACCTTCGATATGCTGCATGTTTGTCCTGTACAGCGCGCTCCTCGCTTTATCAGTGAGAGTCCTCTCGCGGATGCTAATGGCTGGGTTGATTTAGATCAGCAAAGTTTACAGCACAATACATATCCTAATATTTTCGGTATAGGAGATGCCAACAATACACCCAATGCGAAGACGGCGGCTGCAGTCAGAAAACAGGCCCCAGTACTGGCAGAAAATTTACTTTCGCTTAAGAAAAATCTAGAATTTCAAGCGATATACAACGGTTATGGTTCTTGTCCATTAACGGTGGAAAGAGGAAAAATTGTGTTGGCTGAATTTGGCTATGACGGTAAATTGTTGCCTTCATTCCCCCTCTGGTTAATTGAAGGTAAGAAACCGTCAACGCTGTCTTGGTGGCTCAAAGAAAAGCTGCTGCCTTGGGTGTATTGGAATGCGATGCTTAAAGGCAAAGAGTGGTTGGCAGCACCGGATAGAAAAGAGGACTAAATAGTGCTTTAGGGACTCAATAATAAAGCGTCATCTTTCGATTTTAAGTTGTTAAGAAAATGACGGCGAGAATACTTTTTCTGGTGGTTCGGTCTTTAGGGCCACAGTGACAATTATATTGGCCTATAATTATCGGTTTATGCATTGTTGGCGGTTCAGACAGTGGGCATTGGTCTAAGAGTATTTTGCCAAAAAAATATCCAGTGATCAAGTAACACGCGACTGGATTTACTGATCTTCTCTGGTGGCTTTAGCGACATAGCAACCTTGTTTTGCGTAATGTAAGTGTAGATAGCTAATCAACGGGTCTGCAACATCAACTTAATTTTATCTGCCACTTGGCTGCCTGTTGCCAAATCGGCTTCTAGCACCATGTTCTGCTTATCGAAGGCGCGTATAGAAACTTGCCCACTATGAATCATGCTCGGTACTGTATTTATGTTTGGCTTAGCCTGTTGGGCGTGCTGCGTTATAAAAATGGCATCAGAGGACTTAAATGGCGAAGGCTCAGGTATATGTTGGTAGTTGAGCAATAAGGCTACTTGGCCGATCTTTGCATCCTTTAAACTGATCCTACAAGGTGTACTGTTTTCCTCTGAGACAATATGTTTCACAATATTACGCTTTTCCAGTGCCCTCGAGCTTAAGTTAAACAGCGCCGCGGAGGGTTCAGGGGTTAAGGAAGAGATTAAAAAATTCATCGTTTTATCCGCAAGTGATTTGTTTGACTCAGCATAACGCTCTATTGCGAACTGAAATCCCGAATCTTGCGCTAACGGCTCTAACTTGTGCATCGGGCTTTTTAATCCCTAACCTCTCTGTCAATCTGGAGCTGATACTTATGGAGCCATTATTCAAGAGAGATGGATGAAGATCTAGTTGATACAAGACGCTGAGGCTATATCCAATAATCATCAAATAAACAAATAATCTTTCCCTAAATCTATTTAGATTTAATAATCGGCCTATAATACTGGTTATCAAATAGACTTAAGAGCAGCCAATGGATACATTGCTAAAATTACTGAGTGTATACGGCCACCTAGCGTATATTTTGTTATTTTTGTATTGTGCGATGAAAAGTGGTGCTCTACCACTGTTTGCGGGCATGGCAGCACAGTACCAATACTTGGATCTATCAACGGTCATTTTAGTTGTCTTCTGTGGTGGCTATTTAGGAGATGAACTGCGTTTTTATCTGGTACGTCAGTATGGTGATAGTTTCATTGCCTCTCGTCCGAGATTGGCTAAGCTAGCGGCTAAAGCTAAAAAAATGTTAGAGCATTACGGGTTGATTTATATGTTTATTTATCGTTACCCTAAAGGCATGCGCACCATTGGGGCTTTGCCGGTCGCACTGACCAATATTAAATGGCGTAAATTTACAGTACTCAATGCATCATCGGCAGCATTATGGTCTGCAATACTAATAGGCGTTGGCTACATCTTTGGTCGCACATTAGAAAACGTCGTCAGCCAACAGTGGGGGCTTTTTAGTGTCGTCTTATTACTGATATTTTTAACGTTTTCATATTGGGGTTGGCGAGTGGTGTCAAACATCCCAAGTTAGATTGATACTAAAAGGTCTGGCTATCGCGTGCACCTGATTAGAAAAAAGCTAGCCAATGGCCTTGCATTTGAAGGCTTATAGTGGGGTAGCGCTTAAATATCGGCTGACACATCATTGCCCAATTGGAGCGAGCCTCAAGTATCGGGCAGTTAGTAGAAGGCTGTTCTGGAGAATGAGAGGGTTTTAAACAGAGAATTTTGAGCTATCTACTGCTTTAAGGAGAAGGGTGTGTTTAAACCTTAGAGTTAGGATGAGACCGCAATATTGAATTTACCGTCTCATCTAATTATTTTACTCACGAGCTTTTGAGAACCACTGCAAAATACTGCCGCTTAAAAATGCCCGTGTAAAATTAGATTTTGTATACAGGTGATCAGGAATATTGTGAGCAATTTTCGCGTGTAATTGCGGTAGTTTCGACCAATGTACCCCTTGCTTGTGATGGTGCGCGGTATGATAGCCTAAATTTCCGGTTAAAAAGTTAAAAAACGGATTCAAGTTATTATGAGAAGCCTCAAATTCATTTTGAGTATCTAGTCCACTGTGATGCTCATAAGTTACGTAAGCCGTAAACAATAAGCTGGTTAGCATAGGTAAAACGAATAAAAACAAAGCCGCTAATGGGTTCCAAATAATCAGGCCGAAGACAATAGTAAAGGTTAGTGCGGTGTAGCGTACGAAAATTTTTAATTGTTTGGGGTGTTTTTTGCCGACCGTATAACCACGTGGGTAAGCTGTTAAGGCGACTTTTAAAGAGTATTCTAGAATACCCATTTTAGTACCATCTTTTCGCTTCCAGCGGCTCTCGTCTTTTTCTTGATCCAAAAAATTTAAATGGTGTCCTAAAACATGATGTAATCGCCATAAATGGGTAGAGATACCCGTGTGTAAGGCGTAAAAAAACTCTAATAGCCGATTTAAGTTTTTGTTGCGAAAGGTAAATAAATGTTGGTGATGGTGATTCCATGCACAGATCACCCCTTTTGGTATCAGCATAGCCGCGTAGTAGCAAATGAACACTGTCATACTAGTGACAGCAAAATATAATATAAAATCTATTACAGTCAAACAAATAATGATGGCCACTGGCCACTTGTCTTCTTTGAATCTGAAAATAGTATTACTGGGCCGCAGCTTGAGGCTTGTTTGCATAAAGTTCCTTTATGCTCCCTCACGGGAGAAAAAGCGCAATAGTATTATAATGACCATAACTTAGCTAGGAAATATGACTAATAATCATTTTCAATTAACCTTAGATAAATATAAAATTTAATCGTTGTCTAAAAGAGTCATCCAAGGTTTTATTGTGTTGTTTACCGATTGTTTCCAATGATTATTTTATATTTGTAACTAGCTGTTCGTCTCATACATAGACTTTATTTCTAGCAAAAATAAATTAAATCAATTTTATATGCTTTCTATTAAGTGTCATATTTTTGTTTAATGAAGATTTTTTGCTACGTTGTTGTTGTTGTCGTCATTTGATGAAGACCCAAATAAGGTCTTCTGCTATTAAAAATTTTATCTAAAGCTAATATGGGGCCGAGCTAGTCTGTTGTAACAGAGTCAGTCAAGATCTCAGCTATTATTACTTGAAGAATGCAGCGTTTTAGTTTCTAGAAAGCTGCCGTTTATGCTTTTTTATTTGCAGTTCAAACTCATCTATCTGACGCGCTGCTTTTTCTTTATTGAACACTAGTGCGCAAAGATAAAGCGCAATAACAGCAAAGATAAGGCCTCCCACAGATTGACCGACTAAAATACCGCTCGCTCCCCAGAAGTGACCACCGAGCAAAACAAACGGCAGTGTGCCTAAAGTGTGTCTACCCCAATTGATATAAGTTGAATACAGAGGATGCCCCATATTATTAAAGCAGGCATTGGCTACAAAGATGATACCGTTAAAGAAATAGCCGAAAGAGAGAACAGAGCAAAAGAGAATGACCAGTTCTGCCCCAATGCCCGTCGCATCAAAGAGCGATACTATCATATTACGACTGAAGTAGAGTGCGACGCTGACAAGGAGCACATAGATCAATGTGAACTTAAGTCCGGCGATTAATGCCTCTTTAACTCTAAGCATGTTTCCAGCACCATGATTTTGCCCGACGATAGGGCCTATAGCTCCAGAGAGGGCAAAGATTACGGAAAAAGCCACAGGGGTTAACCTGCCGATAATCGCCATCCCAGCAACAGCTGTTGTTCCGTATATTGCCATTTCACGGGTCACTAAAGAAGTACCGATAGGCGTGGCTATATTGGCGAGGATGGCGGGTATCATAATCGCAAAAACGCTTCTGCCATAGTGGTAGATTAAGTGAAACTTTGCCTTAGCCAACGCATTGTGTATCTTTATAACCGGTGTGATCATCATCCCTAGCATACAGATTCGCGAGATAGCTGAAGCTGTGGCAGCTCCTTCTAACCCCATGTCCAAACCAAAGATGAGAATAGGGTCGAGTATTGCATTGATGACGCCCGCTGTGACGGTGCTGTACATCGCGCGTTTCGCGTCTCCATAAGCACGTAATACGGCCATTGCAATAAAAGCGATAGAGGCAAAAGGCACTGTAGGCAAAATAATATGAAGATAATTTATCGACAAACTCTGAGTATCATCATCGCTGCCAAGAAAGGTTATTATATTTTCTAGTCCTGCATAGAGTAAGCAAAGTGTGACTAGACTAAATATAAAGCCAATGATAAGCACAGTAGTGGCATAATTTTGCGCCTCTATTTTTTTATTGGCACCTAATGCTTTTGCAACTAGAGATCCCGCGGCTATTGATAGACCTATATTAATTGAATTTGCAAAAAACAAGATGATGCCAGCATAACCTACCGCCGCGGCAAGCTCCGCATTTCCCAACATTGATATAAATAATAAATCGACGAAATCAACAGCAAAGATCATCAGTAAGCCAATAGACGAAGTAAACGACATGACTGAGACATGCGTCATTAAATTACCGTTGAGAAATTTTGCAGCGTTGTTATTAGGTTGAGTTTTGGGCATAAATAATCTCTTAATTTAGCTCATATGGGTATAGGATATAGGGTGAAACAATGGGCTGACATGACTTTAACAGATTTAAATCAGTGCCTCTATTTATCAACCGGTAAGATGTGCCTTATGTCTGCATCGTCGTTATTGATTGAAAGCAAGTCGAATATGCTTATTACTTGCAGCTTATGAGCAACCCTTGCTAATATTAGACTAAGGTTAGTTTATTGTTTCTAAACGTTTTTATCTTTTACGTCTAATGTTGTGGACCTCTAAGCGATTAATATTTTGTCAGAATAGGATAAAAATGCATATTTGCTGTGTGTTTTCTCGCGCAGGGAGCCGCTCAGTTATCTATAGGCAGCTTTTTTGCTTTTGTTCGCCACTTTCCCCAGTGTTTATTTAGTTTCCTCAAAAATTTTCATATAGGGACGTTTGCGTTGTTTAGCCAGCGAAGGTACAACAAGGCAAGAACAAGCGAACAACCGGAGTTTATAGCCATAAATTAGGATTTTGAGTTTTTTTAATAGCGTATTACTGAACTTAGTAATAGTGAAAGGTATCATATTCAATGCATTTACAAGTGTTACTTAGGTATCGGAAATAAAATGAGGTCAAAATGACGAATGAAACCGCAACAGAGTCTTCGCTATTAACATTATTACTATTGGATGATGAAAAAGACATTCTAAATGCGCTCAGGCGACTTCTTAGAAAAGAGTATAAATTAGTGGTCTTTACTGAAGGCCAGGAAGCACTGGATTATCTACAAGAAAACACCGTTGATATGATTATGTCAGACATGCGTATGCCAAATATGAATGGAGCTGAGTTTTTAGCTAAGTCGCGGGATATTCAGGAAGACTGTATTCGGCTTTTATTAACCGGCTATAGCGATATAGAATCAACGGTTAAGGCTATCAATGAGGGAGGGGTCTATACCTATATAGGCAAGCCTTGGGATAATGATGAGCTAAAAATCAGCTTGGCAAAAGCCGCGGATTACTACCAGTTGCGCAAACAGGCAAAGCAGTTGAGTGTCAGTTTGTTTTCTGCCAATGAAGAATTAGCAGATTTAAATAAATTATTGGAATCTAAAGTGACTCAACGCACAGCGGCGTTAGAGGCAACTAAGAATAAATTGAGCGACTCTCTAGATACTCAAAAGAAACTACTTCGAGATGTTTTGGAAATGATTTCTTCAACCATTGAATATCGAACCGGGGCGGGAGCAGGCCATGTCCGGCGTATTGCTCTACAATGTAGAGCGGTTGCTGTTTTTTTAGAATTTGATGTGGCAACTTGCAAGCGCATTTACTTCTGCGCCTTATTGCATGAAATTGGAAAAGTGGGCCTTTCAGATGAGCTATTGCAACATGACCCACTAGAGTCTCAAAGCTCATTTGATAACTTGGCAGGACACCCAGTGATAGGTGCGAAAATTATTGGACGAGTTAAACGTTTTTCCTCCCTCACAGAAAATATTCGTCATCAAGATGAGAACTATGACGGCACTGGTGCTCCCGATCATTTAATCGCAGAGAGCATCCCAATGGGTGCGCGTATTATTCGAGCTGTTAAAGATTTTGATTATCTGATTGCCGGCAAAGAAAACCGTCTGCGTATGTCTATCCAGGATGCGCAGAATTGGTTGTTGTCCAAAGTAGATATATGGTATGACAAGCGAGTACTAGAAGCATTTTTTTCAATATTGTCGGATAGAGAAAATAATCCGGAAGAAATGGAATATAGTGTTGGGCTGGAGGGCCTAAAAGTAGGTGATAGTTTAATTGAAGATTTAGTGCTTAACGGCAATGTAATGCTTACTGAGGGACAGCAAGTTAGCGCCGCGATAATTGAAAAATTACTACGATACGAAACCGAAAATAACACAAAAGTAACACTGTTCATTTCTTGAGGAGTTCTTATGCAAGGATCTATATTCACGGCATTTTCAGACATGATTGTTGATAAAATGGGCATGGAACAATGGAATGAGTTGCTCGAGAAAACGGCGCCAGAATCACAAGGTTTTTATACCAATGGCGAGCAATACGCCGACACTGAATTAATCAATATGGTGGTTTTTTGTCTGAAAAAACCGCTATATCTGTCGAGGTGTTAGTCGAAGAATTTGGAGTGTATCTGTTTGAAATTCTCTATAATCAAAGCCCAGTTGATGTCTAGAAAATTGATAATTTACGTGATTTTTTACTTTCAATACATAGTGTTATTCACGTTGAAGTGAAAAGGCTGAACCCGCAAGCTTATTTGCCTAAGTTTGAGTATGAAACTGGTGAAAACAACGAATTAATTATGTTTTATACTTCTAAACGAAAACTTTGCCATGCCAGTGTTGGTTTAATTAAAGGAGCTGCTGAACACTTTAAACAAGAGATACAAATCTCTCATCCTGAGTGCATGCACAACGCAGCTAAGCGCTGTAAACTTGTTATAGATTTTAAGGAGTAGTCTGTGCCTGATAGCGATCCTTATAAAAAGGCTTACGAGCGCGAGCGGTTCGCGAGGCGAAAAGCGGAAATGCTGTTAGATGAAAAAACCCGAAGCTTATACGATAATATAGTACAGCTTCAGGCGACTGTCGACCAATTAAAGGAAGCACGAGATAAATTGGTGCAATCAGAAAAAATGGCTTCCATTGGTCTTATGGCCGCAGGAGTCGCGCACGAAATTAATAATCCGATTGGTTTCTCGTTAAGTAATATGAAAATGCTTGAGGAATATCTACAGTCTATTTTAAAGTTAGACGCCATTGTCGTGGAAAGTTTACCGCAGTTATCAGACTCGCCTATGGCGAAAGAATATCAAGATACACGAGAACAAGAGGACATAGATTTTGTCGTAGGCGACTTGAAGGAGCTACTTGCAGACACGATAAAAGGATTGAATAGAGTAAGTAGTATCGTTAGTAATCTGAAAAAAGTAAGCCGTGTAGGAAATTTAGAAAAAGAGCCCTGCAATATTAATGATGTGATTATTGAATCACTTAAAGTCGTGTGGGCTGAGCTTAAATATAACATGAAAGTTAAGAAGAGCTTTGCTGAACTCCCTACAGTTCATTGCCACTGTGGTGAAATCTATCAAGTTTTAATGAATATGTTCTTGAATGCCTCCCATGCTTGCAATAAAGAAGGAGTTCTGATAATAAAAACTCAGCAAAAGCAAGTGGATGGGAAGAGCTGGGTGGTGATAGAAATTACCGATAATGGTAAAGGTATGACAAGAGAGGTTCGTAAGAAAGTTTTTGACCCTTTCTTTACTACTAAGCCAGTGGGAGTGGGCACAGGTTTAGGGCTCTCGGTCTCTTTTGGTATCATCGAGCAGCATGGCGGTAAGATCGTGGTTGAAAGCAAAGTAGATAAAGGGACTAGATTCAGTATTTATCTCCCTGAAAATTCTACATAAGCCTGATTAATCTTTCGCTATCAAGCCCGTAGGTTGCGGTTTTAATGATTAGCCATTATACAATCAAGCGCTGTTTCTTGGGTTAGACTGTTACTGTTATATACAGGCAAAATACGATTGATAACGCCAAGCGTAAGTTAATTAAGCGACAGCTAGCAAAGGCCTAGTAGATGCAAGGGAGGCCCTGCGAGTAGTTTTTAACAATGTAATCTTAACGAGTACATACTGTTGACTACGCATAAAAACGTAATAGATGATATAGATTTACTTAAACATCGCACAACGGCTTTTGAATATTTGTTTGACTCGGTTGTCGTTACCGATTTACAAGGTGTTATTCAGGATTGGAACAAAGGTTCGCAAGCTTTATATGGCTATACCAAACAAGAGGCAATCGGCCAATTGGTCAGTATGCTGCATGTGCCCGAAGATACAGAACATATCACCAAGGAGGTCATTTTGACCGTCGAGAAAGCGGGCAAGTGGATCGGCGAGGCCACAATGCTGCACAAAGATGGATATATTGGCTGGATAGAATCCATGTGCGTGCCACTCTATGATGCTAATAACCGAATGATAGGTGCTTTGGGAGTCAACCGAGACATCACCGCCCGTATCGAAGAAACTGAACGCCTGGCTCGCCTCGCACATTACGACACACTTACACAAATACCTAATCGATATTTAGTGCTCGATCGAGTCGAGCGTTTGATTGCTCAATCGGAACGTGATTATAGAAAGAGTCGTTTTGCACTCGTCTTTATCGACGTCGATAAATTTAAAACGATAAACGATAATAAAGGTCATCTTTTCGGTGATCTGGTTTTGATAGAAACCGCGAAACGGCTCAAGCAATCTATTCGCAACTCAGATACGGCTGCAAGACTTGGAGGCGATGAGTTTTTGATTTTACTCGGGGAAATTACTACTAGGAAAGATGTGTCGACAAAGGTATCTTCATTAGTCAGTGCATTGGGTGAGCAGTTTATTATCGATGGTGAGGCTTTCGACGTCAGCTATAGTGTTGGCAGCGCTATTTACCCTACAGCAGATGCTTTGTTGAAACTGGCTGATAATGCGATGTATCAATCCAAGCAACAAAAAAATAGCTATTAGTCATTATGGGTGCATTACAGGATTTCATCTTTTGTTTTAAATGATACCAAAAAATACCAGTGTCCGGTTTGATTTTTATCTCATGTTCTGCTCAATATTCTGCATAAACTATATACAACCTCTGCATCTCAATGTTTAGCATTTATATAATCGATCGCCGTTACTTGGGTGAGCCCCGCATTTTGATTTACAAGTCAAATACCAGCGGTAATGCCACGCCTAGGATCATTAGGCTAAGGCTACAGGCAACAAGTTTTATCCCCTGAATTTGCTCGTTGTAGAAAATGACAAGGCCGAGTTGGGCAAATATTGGTATGAGTAATTTCATAGGCCCAATGGTCGTTAGTGGATATAAACCTAACAGTTTATTTCAAACCCAAACCCAAACCCAAACCCAAACCTATGACCGTGGTAGGGGAAGCTTGAAATAATACGGAAATTACGCTTAGCGTATTAAAATCATTGCCGATCGCTCTAAAGTCACTGCTGACGATTACCAACGGTTGTATTGATGCAGTTCGAGTGGCGTTCGAGGTTAAGTCTAAAAAGAGAGATGTCATTGCAGTGTCTTCGCCTTGCTTTAATGGCCTACTTGATTTACTGCAAAGTATGCAGCGCTTAATTGTCGAAGTTCCCTGTGTCGAATCTGGCTAAGATATTCAACAGTTGAGTGAGCAGTTTTCTAAAAGAAAGGTCAAGGCTTGTCTGTTAAGATCGAACTTTATTGATCCTCAAGGTTTGAGTTTAAGTGTTGCGCAGAAAAAGACGATAGTAGCGCTCGCTGAGCAGCATCAAGTGGCCATTATCGAAGATGATGTCTATTTAGAGGTGGGCTTTAGCAAAGTGGCGCCACTGCCTATAAAACATTGGGATAAGCAGGACTGGGTCCTCTGGTGCGGATCGGTATCAAAAATATTAGCCGCAGATTATCGCTTGGGTTGGTGTGAAGCGGGTCGCTTTTCAGGGCGTTACATAGAATACTTATCGGGCCGCTCGTTAGGTATAAATGGTATTGTGCACTCGACGGTCGCCGAGTTTATCGATACAGGGCAGTATATAAAACATTTAGCTAAGCTAAAGCTCGCCGCCCAGGCGTTTGATTATCATCAAGTGATAAGGCTTTTTCTAGGTGAAAAGCTAAGATAAGTGCCATTCACGGAGGGTGAGTAGTATGGATACAAGTCTCAATCGCTACGGGGATTGTTTTAGGCTCAATATCGGCTGGGCGCTTGAAAGCCCAGAAAAGCATCGGGGAGGGGTTTACGCTCACAGCTTATAGCGCTTTGTAGTTTAGTCGAAAAGTGTCTGCAGTAAGGGCTTAAAAAAAACAAACCCCCAACAGTTTTCACTGCTGGGGGTTGATGTGCTATGACAATATTACTTATTTTTAGCGGCTTTTCTCTCTCTTTCTTCAGCGATAACTTTTTCAGAAACTGAATTCGGGCACGGTAAATAATGCTCAAATTGCATAGAGAATTGACCACGGCCAGACGTCATAGTACGCAGGCTTCCGATGTAACCAAACATTTCTGAAAGAGGCACATCTGCTTTAATACGCACACCGGTTACGCCAGCTTCTTGGTCTTTAATCATGCCACGACGACGGTTGAGGTCTCCGATAACATCACCAACGTGATCGTCTGGAGTGAATACGTCAACTGCCATGATAGGCTCGATTAACTGTGGCGAAGCCTTGGGGATCGATTGACGGAAGGCGCCTTTTGCAGCGATTTCGAAAGCAACAGCAGATGAATCGACTGCATGGAAGCCGCCATCGTATAATTCAATTTCAACATCAAGTACAGGGAAGCCAGCGAGTGTGCCCACATCCATCATGCTCTTGAAACCCTTCTCGATGGCAGGAAAAAATTCCTTAGGAACGTTACCACCAACGACTTTTGAAGAGAATATGAAACCAGTTCCCGGCTCACCAGGTTTGATTTTGTAGTCGATTTTACCGAATTGTCCAGAACCACCAGACTGTTTCTTATGGGGGTAAGAATCATCGATTTCTGCTGTGATTGTTTCGCGGTAGGCTACTTGTGGCTCACCGACTAATAAATCAACACCGTAAGTACGTCTGAGAATATCTACTTTAATGTCTAAGTGCAGCTCGCCCATACCAGAGAGAATAGTTTCACCTGAATCTTGGTCGGTTTCAACTTTAAAGGTAGGATCCTCAGCGACCATTTTACCAATAGCAATACCCATTTTCTCAGTTGAACCTTTATCTTTAGGTGTCACAGAGATAGAGATTACTGGCTCGGGGAAAACCATTGCTTCTAATACGATTGGGTCTTTAGGGTCACAGAGTGTGTGACCTGTTTGAACGTTAGTTTTCATACCTACAATCGCGATAATATCACCGGCTTGCGCAGAAGATAGCTCCTTGCGATCATCGGCTTGCATTTCACACATACGACCTACCCGCTCAGTTTTACCTGTTGCAGCGTTAAGAATTGTGTCGCCTTTTTTCAATGTGCCGGAGTATATGCGCACGAAAGTAAGCGCTCCAAAACGGTCATCTGAAATTTTAAAGGCTAAGGCTTTGAATGACTCTTCAGTAGAAACAGTAGCTACTTCACCGGTAGGCTCGCCTTCTTCATCTGTCAACGGCTGTGGATCAACTTCGGTTGGTGAGGGGAGGTAATCAACAACAGCGTCGAGAATATTTTGAACGCCCTTGTTTTTAAACGCAGAACCACAGTAAGTTGGGAAGAATTCCATTGTGCGTGTGCCCGCACGGATACAACGCTTAATGTCTGCCATGGAAGGTTCTTCACCTTCCATGTAAGCTTCCATTACGTCATCGTCTTGCTCTACAGCAGTTTCGATTAACATTTCACGATATTCTTCTACTTGGTCAACCATGTCCGCAGGAACATCAGTGATTTCGTAGTTTTCAGGAAGACCAGAGTCATCCCAGATAAATGCTTTTCGTGTAAGAAGGTCAACAACACCGACGAAATCTTCTTCGATACCTATCGGTAAAACCATCACTAAAGGTTTAGCGGCAAGTACGTCTTCAGTTTGCTTAACGACACGTAAGAAATCAGCACCCATACGGTCTAATTTGTTGACGAATATAATACGCGCAACGCCTGATTCATTCGCATAGCGCCAGTTTGTTTCAGACTGAGGCTCAACACCGCCAGATCCACAGAAAACACCGATGCCACCGTCTAATACTTTAAGTGAGCGGTAAACTTCAACAGTGAAATCAACGTGACCTGGCGTATCTATAACGTTAAATCGGTGATCTTTCCAGAAACATGTGACGGCTGCAGACTGGATAGTTATACCGCGCTCCGCTTCCTGTTCCATGAAGTCAGTTGTCGACTCACCATCATGTACTTCGCCAGTCTTGTGGATCTGGCCAGTTAGCTTCAAGATACGTTCTGTGGTGGTGGTTTTACCCGCGTCAACGTGGGCGAAGATACCAATGTTTCTGTATTTGGATAAGTCAGACATCGTTTTACTCGTCGGATTAGTAGATAAATAATAGAAAGTCATACTCTAGAGCGAGTAAAGACATCAAGTGTTAGAGAATAAATAGCGCTGCATTATACAGGATAAGTAACAGTTTTGTGCAGAGATAAAGTAATTTATTTATTTTTCTTTAAAAACAATGTATTAAAAGATACAGGCGGCGGGCTTTAGCTGTTGTGACGCATATTTTTCGGTCTATCTGTGATGCCTGTGCAATCAATAATTTAAAATGCGTTGAAAAATCACCAAGCAAGACTGTTTTACAACCGTCAAAAGTATGTAAAAAATCTAGATTTTGTTATATTTATTAATCAAATAAAGAATTGGAAACGAGAATGATAGCCAGCGGAACTTTATACATCATATCGGCCCCTTCAGGAGCCGGTAAAACCAGTTTGGTAAAAGCCCTTTTGGCGCGTGATAATAATGTGCGTGTGTCGGTGTCTGATACGACTCGAGCGATCCGTGAAGGTGAAGTTGCTGGTGTCGATTACAACTTTGTTTCTATGGCGACATTTGACAGGCAAATTGAACAGAATGTGTATCTGGAATATGCCGATGTGTTCACCAATAAATACGGTACTTCGAAAAATTGGGTCGCCGCTAAGCTTGACGCGGGCATCGACGTTATTTTAGAAATTGACTGGCAGGGGGCACGGCAAGTGCGTGAACAATTAACGAAGGCTGTCTCAATTTTTATATTACCTCCCTCCAGACAAGAATTACTCGCTCGTTTGCAAGGTAGGGGTACAGATGAGCAAGCGGTGGTAGACCATAGGATGGAAAATGCTGTGGGAGAAATTGAGCATTATTGTGAATTTGATTTCCTCGTCTTTAATGATGATTTTGAAGAGGCTCTCACTGAATTGCTGAGTATATTCCAAGCGCAGCGATTATCCACGACAACCCAGCAAATTCGCCATAGTTTGTTGCTGAGTAATCTCTTGGCTATCTAGCGCTCTAAAGCTTGATATTTTGGCTGGGTTTCTGTATTATTTTTCGTCCGTTATGTATCTGTGCTACTAATATTTAGATTTGAGGTTTACCATGGCTCGTGTGACAGTTGAAGATTGCTTGGAAAATGTAGAGAACCGTTTTGAGTTAGTGATGGTTGCAGCTAAGCGCGCACGTCAGTTAGCTACTGGTGGTAAAGAAGCATTTGTCGACGTAGAAAACGACAAAGAGACAGTGGTTGCGCTACGCGAAATTGCTGAAGGGCATGTTGATAGCTCTATTCTTAACGATATAGGTGCTTAGTCGCTTTCTAACCGCCCAATAATGGGGCATTATTGCTGTATAACTACTAAAAATAGGAATACAGTAAAAAATGCCCAATATCGACAAACTTTCTGATCGGCTAGTTGATTATTTGGA
Organism: Gammaproteobacteria bacterium; assembly: GCA_034111875.1. Classification (GTDB taxonomy): domain Bacteria; phylum Pseudomonadota; class Gammaproteobacteria; order Pseudomonadales; family Balneatricaceae; genus Rs1. Next base: position 15,714 of record JAWUWK010000030.1, on the reverse strand, counting down.
CCATAGTATGGTCCAGCAAGTGCGTCGAGCCTATTTTTATGCCGAGCAAGCCCACGAGGGTCAATGGCGAAAATCTGGGGAACCTTATGTTACCCACCCCTTAGCTGTCTCTAGCATTCTCGCAACTATGCACATGGATCATCAAAGTTTGATGGCGGCAATGCTACATGATGTTATTGAAGACACGCAAGTTGATTTCATCGGTATTGAAGGTCAATTCGGCACAGCAGTTGCCACCATCGTTGAAGGTGTTTCTAAATTAACCCATCTTGAAGTAGAAACTAAAGCCCAAGCGCAAGCGGAAAATTTTCAAAAGATGGTGATGGCCATGGCGGAAGATATTCGGGTTATTTTAGTTAAACTGGCCGACCGATTGCACAATATGCGTACTTTAGGCTCCATGCCAGTACATAAACGAAGACGAATCGCAAAAGAAACCCTCGATATTTATGCGCCTATCGCCGCTCGATTGGGTATGCGCAATATTCAAATTGAACTCCAAGAGCTGTCTTTTTTCTCATACTATCCCATGCGCGCTAAACGTATTCGCCACGCCGTGATGAATGCGCGTGGCCAGCGTAAAGATCTCATTACAAGTATTGAGACTTCCATTCAAGCAAGGCTAGAGCAAGAGGGCTTGAACTGTATAGTGTTTGGACGTGAAAAGCACTTGTACAGTATCTACTTAAAAATGAAATCCCAGCGCAAGCAGTTCGTCGATATTATGGATGTGTTTGCATTTCGCATTGTTACCGACAGTGTAGATGAATGTTATCGAGTGTTAGGTTCAGTGCATAATTTATACAAGCCGGTGCATGGACGTTTTAAAGATTATATCGCGATTCCTAAAGGTAACGGTTATCAGTCATTGCATACTGAGCTGTTTGGCGCCAAAGATATTACCATCGAAGTACAGATACGCACCAAAGAAATGGACGCCGTTGCTATGCAAGGTATTGCCGAACATAGTTACTATAAAGGCAACGGTAGTTCGGATATTGCTACTAGCTCATTTACGCGAGCGCGTAAGTGGGTCCAAGATATGCTGGAAATGCAAAAGCGTGCCGGTGATTCTATGGAATTCATCGACAATGTAAAAAAGGACCTGTTTCCCGATGAGGTTTATGTTTTTACGCCAAAAGGCAGAATATACGAACTGCCACCAGGGGCCACCGCGGTTGATTTTGCTTACGCTATCCACACCGATTTAGGTAATTCATGTATATCTTGTCGAGTAAATCGTCGCCTAGTGCCTTTATCTGAGCCATTGGAGAGTGGTCAAACGGTAGAGATTATTAGAACGCCCAGTGCTAAGCCAAATATGGCGTGGCTTAATTTTGTGGTGACAGGTAAAGCCCGTTCGAGTATTAGGCATTTCTTGAAAAGTCAGGAGCGCGATGAATCAATACAGATGGGTAAAAGGCTGCTTAATCAGTTTTTAGGTCAGTATGGAATAAATATTGATGAGATAGATGAGCAAAAATTGTCACTCTTATTAGCCGAGGCAAATTTAGACTCGGTGGATCAATTACTGCAGGAAATTGGCGTCGGTAATATGATGTCTTACGTGGTTGCTCGTAAATTAAAACCTGATCAAGATGAGAGCCTTGAAAGTGCTGTCGCTAACTTATCTCAAAAGACACTGGCTATTGAAGGCACTGAAGGGGTTGTAGTGCAATATGCAAAATGTTGTATGCCTATTCCAGGTGACAGTATTGTAGGCTATACCAGCAGCGGCAGAGGGTTCGTAGTTCATCGGACTAATTGTAGTAATATACGCTCGATGAAAGATGATCCTGAAAAATGTATTTTCTTGGAATGGTCAAGCGATTTAGACGAAGAATTCAATGTCAGTTTAAAACTTGAAGTCGCTTCAGAGCGCGGAATTATAGCCCATCTAGCCACCACTGCCGCTTCTGTGGGGGCTAACGTACTCAAAATGGACTTAGGTGAGAAAGAGGGTTTGCTCTGCTCTGTTGACATGGATCTGGGTGTTAAAGGGCGTACTCATCTTGCGAGAACTATTAAAAAACTGCGCGCTTTACGCACCGTTAGTCGGGTTTTTAGAGTGTAACGATGTTGTGAAGATAGTCCTTGTAGCTATAAAAATTCCCTTATGGCCACTAATAGAGTACGAAAAGCAAACATATGCTGCTCACTCTGTTTTAATCCGCTGTTTTTGGCTTCATCCCTCTATACGCAAGCTTTTAAAAACTATACTTTAGTGTGTGTGCGTAGGCACAAATCAATAGTTTAAATTTCCAACTAGATTATAATAATTATAAGTAGCGTCTTAAGGTTGCTGATATGCTTTATTGCAGAGTCAATAACCATAAAGAACTGCATATACCTCGCTATCTACAAGTTAGCGAGATGTTAAGCATAGTTGTTGGGTAAAGCGTTTAGTGTGTTGGTTTTATCAGAAATGTTCGCATTCAATCAAGAGGTGAGTCAGTTGGCCGTTGGAGTTCAAAGATTAGATAATATTATTAACAGTAACCAGACTGTCCGTATTGCGCTTTTACATGATAGTGAAGGTAAGGTGTTAGTACTGCTGCCGGCATCCCATCTTTTAAATTTAGTAGTGTTGTGGCGTGAATCGTCGCGGCAACTCCAGCCAGTGCGCGCAGAAAACATTGTGAAGTTTTTTAATCAAGAGGCATTGGCAACTCCACAAGGGCGTCGAAAATTATTTTCTTTACCTGTATATATCGACAAGAGCTGCACAGACTTACAATCGCTATCAGTTTTAGAGCCGCATTCAGGTTTAGCTTTTGATGTGCCACGCAAATGGCTTGCGGGTAACGCATCGGTCATATCAGTGGGCATCAGTCCTGCAGAAATTTTGCAGCAGCAACCTCAAGGAACGGATGAAGAAGTCATCATCAAAGCGGTAGAGCGATTCACTGCCCTGCGCATTAAGCAGCGTATGGAAGATACTCTTGGCTTGCCAAGCTTGCAGCCCACGGCTCTAAAAATATCGGAATTAAGGGCTGATCCACTGGCGGGTATTGATCGACTCGTGCCTATCGTAAAAGTTGACCCCTCACTAGCGGCGCAGGTAATGAGTTGGGCTGCTTCACCTTATTATGCCACTCCCGGCGAACTGCAGTCGATCGATGATGCGGTTATTAGAGTGCTAGGCTATGATTTGGTGGTAAACCTCGCCTTGGGCGTATCCATGGGTAAAGCCTTAACTATTCCCGATGAGGCCCCAAGAGGGCATACGCCCTATTGGATTCAAGCGATTTATACGGCCACATTAGCTGAGAGGTTGTGTAAGCGGATGGTCGGAGAGGATCTACCTAAGCGGGGCCTAGTTTACTTGACCGGCCTAGTGCATAATTTTGGTTATGCGGCGCTTGCGCATTTATTCCCTCCACACTTTGCCTTGCTCTCGCGTTATTTGGAAGTCAATCCACATATGTGTATAGAGCAAACTGAGCGCCATGTGTTGAACGTAACGCGTGAGCAAGTGGCTGCATGGCTATTTGACTGTTGGTCTCTGCCCGAAGAAGTCTGCAAAGGCGTGCGTTATATAAATACTCCTAAGCACAGTCAGGCAAACGCATACGCTCAATTAGTTAATTTAGCCATGCGTGCACTCAGACCTATGGGTTTTGCCGATGGCCCAATCGAAAGCTTAGACACTGAAGTATTGCAGGCGGTCGGTCTGTTGGAGTCAGAAGTGATTGAAGAGCGCAATGCGATGTTGGAAAAAGGTGAAGAGCTTTTAGAGCTAGTGAGAATGTTGGAAATGCAGCAAAAGCGCGAGGCTTCTCGTGCAGGCGAATAAATCTAGTCAGATAGTCAGTGATAGTTGTCAAAGCCTTTTATGAATCAGTTGAAACCGCCACTGCCAAAAACATCTTTAGCAACATGATCAATTACTAAATAGTAGCAATCGCCCTTTTTGGGCTACTTTGCTATTTATAGCCGCGCACTAGAGAGTCCACTTAGAAACTGGTTACTCGAGTGCTTCTAGCTCTTCTTGTCGCTCCATCCATTCTAATTCAATGGTTTCTAAATTTGAATTCGCAGTCGCTTGCTCCGCCAATATCTGTTTTAGTTTTTGTTTGTTTTCAGCGCTGTAAAGATCGCTGTCTGCCAGTATCTGTTCAAATTTACCAAGTTGCATCTGCAGCTTGTCTATATTTCTTTCTAATTGGTCAATCTTGTTCTTAAGTGGACGAAGTTGAGAGCGTTTATCGGCTGCTAGACGCTTCTGCTCTCGCTTCTGATCCGCGCTCAATGACTTGCTTTCTCGACTGATCATTTTGGTTGGGGAGAGGTTGCGTCGCTGTTCAGTAAGCCACTGTTGGTAATCGCTTAGATCGCCTTTAAAGTCTGTTACTTCGCCGTTGGCCACTAACAAAAATTCATCGACTGTGTTTCTCAGCAAATGACGATCGTGAGAGACTAAAATGACAGCCCCTTCAAAAACTTGCATAGCCATAGTCAAAGCGTGCCTGACTTCTAAGTCGAGATGGTTTGTCGGTTCGTCTAGGAGTAATAAGTTCGGTTTTTGCCAGGCGATAAGGGCAAGTGCGACTCGGGCTTTTTCGCCCCCAGAAAACTGCTTCACAGGCGTGAATGCATCGTCACCAAAAAAGCCAAATGAACCTAAGTAATTACGCACTTCTTGATCGGTCGATTTTGGTGAGAGCCGCATTATGTGAACCAGCGCTGAGGCTTCTAAATCTAGAGCTTCGAGTTGATGTTGGGAAAAATAACCTATCTTCAGGTGTTCGCCGCTACTGCGTTGCCCGCTCAATTGCCTTAAATCACCAACCAAGGTTTTAATTAAGGTTGACTTGCCGGCGCCATTGGGACCGAGTAAGCCTATTCTGGAGCCGGGTTCTAGAATCAGCGAGACATCCTGCAAAATACGATTTTCGGCGTATCCGCAATCCGCCTTTCGAATAGAGAGTAAAGGATTGGAGACTTTATCGCTGCAGGGGAATTTGAAATTGAATGGACTATCTACATGCGCGGCAGAGATGACTTCCATACGTTCTAATTCTTTTACTCTGCTCTGTGCTTGTTTCGCTTTTGAAGCTTTGGCTTTAAATCGATTGACAAATTGTTCTATTTCAGAAATGCGCTGTTGCTGCTTTTCATATTGTGCTTGTTGTTGTGAAAGTCGCTCGGCTTTAGCACGCTCAAATGCGCTGTATTGACCTTTATAGATATCCAGCTTGGCGCTGTGCATGTGCACTATGTGGTCAACGACTTGGTCTAGAAAATCTCGGTCATGTGAGATTAAGAGTAAAGTTCCTTGGTAATTTTTCAACCAAGTTTCTAGCCATAGAGTTGCATCTAAATCTAAGTGGTTAGTCGGTTCGTCTAGTAACAGAATGTCAGAGCGGCACATCAATGCTTTGGCTAAGTTTAAACGTATTCTCCAGCCTCCGGATAAGTCGCTGGTGCTGCGCTGTGCATCATCACTGGCAAAGCCTAAACCGTTGAGCAGTTGTTGAGCACGCGATTCGGCGCTATAACCATCAATGTTGTCTAGTTGAGCATGCAGTTCACCAATGCGCTCCGCCTGATGTTCAGTTTCAGCTATTGTCAGCTTCTTTTGAATCTCTCTGAGTGTCTTATCGCCATCTAGTACATAGTCTAGTACTGTGCGCTCATCACTGTGAACTTCCTGTGCCATGTGGGCTATCGTTTGATTGCCCGACATTTTTAGCTCGCCGTCATCTAACTGCAACTCACCTAATAAGAGTTTAAAGAGGCTTGATTTGCCTACGCCATTAGCGCCGATGATACCGACCTTCCATCCCGAGTGTAATGTTAAATCCGCATGATTTAACAGTTGCTGTGGACCTCGAAGTAAACTAAGTTCTAATAATTGAATCATAAAAGCTCGGCAGGGTTTATATTTACAAAATAGAGCCGGCGATTCTAGCATAATTAGCTATTTTTGCATGATAATAATATGTTTGATTTATTGAGATAGTATGGATACCGAAACCCCCCTCTGGCAATTTGCAACTAATTTTTACGCCTATCCAAACATTGCTAATCAACTTTTAGCGCTGCAAGATGATGATGGTTGCCAGATTAATCAGTTGATATTATCAGTGTGGTTGGCAAGTGATGGGCATTGTATTACCCGTTTACCTTACAGCAATGAGCAATCCAGTACTTGGCAGCAGGAGATTATTGTACCGATCAGAAGCATCCGACAAAAGATTAAGCAAGTTAAAATTTCGTATCCGCTGAGTGATGGTTTGGCAAGTTGTTATCAACAAGTATTAGCGGCAGAGTTGGCTGTGGAGAAGATTGAGCTGGCAATGCTCTATCAACAGCGGGAAATATATGCTGTTTCCTCAGCAGATAATCAGTTGCAGTTGATTGAAAAAAACTTAGAATTTTGTTGGGGGCAGCAAAATAAAATAAGTGTCGAAAATCAACCACAAGGTGCAATAAATAAGCGACAAACTAAATTTATAGAGTCTGCTGTTCGCTATGTTAAGCAGTTAGTTGAATCCCAGCGCTACAATTAACCTCCTTATTAGGCTTAGATATATAACCGCTATTGGTTATGTTCTTTGGTTGTAATGTGGATATTTATTATTACTAAACTATTGATAAATTGCCCCGGCGATATTTAATATAGAAAGGTCTCAAGTAGGACCTAATGAATGAAGTAAAAACGAGGCAAAAAAAAGCGTAAAAGCTGCGTTTTCTCTAGGGAAATAGCATTTTAAGGTTTTTTTAAACGCCCTATTTACAAATGTAATAGTTATGCTTAAGTCTCGTAGATTTACAGAGAACTTTCCTGTTTAATGTTGTCCTAAACTGGACATGAAACCTGATAAATGAATGAGGACTTATAATGAAAAAAACACTTTTAGTAGCTGCATTAACAACAGTATTGATTGCCCCTTCTGTCTTTGCTGTGAGTTTAGAAAATGAAGACCAACAGTTGAGTTATAGCTTCGGGTTAATGATCGCGAAGCAAATGAAGCCAAGTTTCGAAAAACTCGACCTAGAGGTCTTTAGCGCTGCTTTGAAAGACGTTTATACAGGCAATGATCAGCAGTTGAGTCAGGAAAAAGTAGAGGCTGCTCTGCAAAAATTTCAACAAAAGCAAATTGAACTTCAAAAATTAGCGACGGCTAAAGCGGCCGTAACCGCTAAATCTGAGGCAGATGTAAAGGCTAAAGTAAGCATAGAACAAGGCGCCAAGTTTTTAGCAGAAAATGCTAAGCGTGAGGGTGTTACTCGCTTAGAGAGTGGATTACAGATTGAAATAACCCATCCTGGAACGGGTAATAAGCCGACGCTCAGCGATACTGTTGTCGTGCATTATGCTGGAAAAACTTTAGAAGGCGTCGAATTCGATAGTTCTATTAAGCGTGAAAAACCTGCTACTTTCCCTCTGGATGCGGTTATTCCCGGCTGGACAGAAGGTCTACAGCTTTTAAAAGAAGGTGCTAAGGCTAAATTATATATTCCCTCTAAATTAGCCTATGGCAATCAGGGTGCCGGTCCTCAAATAGGCCCAGGTGAAACACTAATATTTGAAGTTGAATTGATTGAGATTGTCAAGAAAGACGCTAAAAAGTAGTTTGATGCGCTGTAAAAAAGGCTAATTTATCATGTTTAGCCTTTTTTATGCATAGAGTAACACTATTATCGGTTGTTTGGCTTATAGGCATTATTCGAACTCGTTTAACACTCCGTTACTACCAATGGCGATATACAGTCCAGAAGCTGCGAAACCAACAGCGATAACACTCACGCTATTTGGCCCGTAGGGATCTTTTTTGTGAGCTTGCCAGTGTTTTAGCATTTCTCCATCTTGTGGATTCCAAAGCTGAATTGCACCGGAAGATGAACCTGTGAGTAATTCAGAACCATCGGCAGAAAATTTTGCACTTAAATAGCTTATGCGCTTTTGAGAAAAAGATTCATTGCCGCTGATATAAGAGATGAGCTCACCTGTCGTTGTATCCCAAACGATACCACGGTCTAAACTACTGGCACTGAAGGCCGTTTCGCCGTCGTCGCTAATCGCGACGGTATCTATAATATTATCTAAGCTCAGCTTGTGTAAAAGCTTGCCAGTACTGATTTCCCAAATGCTCGTGGTATAATCGTCGGCGCCAGTAATGGCAATTTTAGCGTCTTTACTCAGTGCGACACTGCGAACTCGGCCACCATGCCTAAAGGTGCGCTTAATACCGCCATTGACAATATCAAATAAAACCGCCGTATGATTAGCTAAGCCTAATAATGCATATTGACCGTCTTTAGTTAACGCAATATCTAATATTTCACCCGGAGAGCTCCAAAACCATTCTGGTTTACCGGTATTCGTGTGCCACAGAACTAAATCTTGTTGATTGGCAGTGACGGCAAACTTCCCCTGCGGAGAGAAGGCTGTTTTGGCAATAAGAGAGCGAGTGTTCTTTGCATGATTCCAATCGTAAAGCCGCTCTCCAGTGTCTATCTCCCATAAACTCCCGCCTTCTTCTTGTGCACCAATCACAGCATATTGACCATCTTTCGAGATCGAAGCACTATAGAGGCCAAGTGTTGCATAGTTCTGCCATTGCACCGGCGGTTCGCCAGAGCTACAAGCTGACAACAACGTCGCGATGAGGCCATAAAGGAAGATTTTTAACGCCATTTGCTGCATAAGTTACCTTACTTTACCTGTTGTTCACTGTGAGTTAAGTGTAGTAGCTCAATCATTTTATCTTCTAAGGAAAAACGAATTTCCAAGGTTTCACCTAACAGTGACAGTTGATCGGCGAATTCACGGATCTCTTGTACAGTAGGGCTGGCCATAGATAAGTATTTATCATTGAAATCTAAAGCTTGGTCAGTGGTCGGTTGGATGAGAGGAAAGAGTTGCTGGGCTTTTTCTAAGGATCCATCGTCAAGTTGGCCTCCTTCTCGCAACAGTTGCTCATATACTTCGAAATGCCCCGAAGAGATATAGTCCATGAGCAATCCGCAAAAAATACTGAGCTTGCTACTCAATTCATTGGCAATGTTTTGTGATGGCAGAGCAACAAAATGTGAAATTAGGACTTGTCTGCTGCCAAGCAAACCATCAATAATATCACTCACACCACCCCACCTATCTTGTGCTCCTTTACATTTTTCTAGCATAATGAGATCCCGTTGGTTATGCATTTAGTAAAAAATCATCTCACTTAATAATAATCCTAAGCTAACAACCGGTGCAATAGTCTTACTTAAAGAATCGGTCTTAAGCCAAATAAAACTTAATATTAAGACGTTTTTGTTAGGCCGATCATCGGTTTACGACTACACTCCTAGCATTATAATATTATACATCACGCTGTTTTTGCGGATGGGAGTCACTAATGGGTCAGATTCTTTTAGTTCTCCCTTTTTAAGGCTTTAAAAGAATGTAGGGATTAAGGAGCAAGTAAATATGTTGTTAAGATCATTTCTGATTTTTCTGTTGAGCGTTTGGCTACCTTTTGCAATGGCAGAGGGCGAAGAAATAGAAGAATACGTGGGTTATGTCGAATTAAAACCTTTTGTTGCTAATTTTGGTGAAACCTCGGAATTAAACTTTGTAAAGTGTGAAATCACTATTCAAGTGGGGGTATCTGCAACAGAGCTAGCCATAGTACAACACAAAGCAGCTATTCGTAATGATATTCTATTTTTGTTAATGGCCCAAAGTGAAGAGAGTATGGGCTCCGTATCAGCCCAAAAAATATTAGCTAAAAAAGCTATTTTGCTAGTGAAACAAAGATTGGCGGACGAGATCGATGATGAAGAAATTGCGGCTGGTGTGACTGACTTGTTCTTCGTCAGCTTTGTAGCCCAATAAAGATAGAGCAGTGGACTAAGTAGCTAGACCTGAACACCTTTCTTGCAGTCTTCTTACGATAAACTATTTTTGCTAGAATGGTTATATACAATAACAGCCAGTATTGTCAGAAAAATATAGGCTGTTATTAAGCTTCATCGATAAACTCAGTTAGCCATGTATTGGCTGAGAAATTCATCAAAACCGATGCTGTCACAGCTTTCCATTGTCTCTTGCTGTTGAATTGATTGAGCGACTATAGCATCGATACTGCTCGCGACGCTTTCATCTAACTCTGTGGAGAGTAAGTCTTCACGATGTTGTTTGCTGACATGCAATGCCCAATCGGTAAACTGTAATCCACTTTCACGTAAAGAGGCCAGTATGATAGCGGAGGGTGTTAAATCACTATCAGCCACTTTCTTGCGCTGTTCCTTAACGCTATCAGCGTAATTGCTGCCGCCTTTGACACTGTCAAGCACAGCGGCCACTTTACTGACCTGATCAAGTATCTGGGAGGCTAATTGTGTCAGCGCAATATCGTCGTCAGCGGTTGCTAGCTCGATGCCAGGCTCGCGGCCTTTGTTGACGACTATATTGTTGTTGTGGCTGATGCGCTCACATTCACTTGTATTTATCTCACAGTTTTCCTGCATCAGGCAGGTCAACAAGAAAGCATCCATGAATTGCGCTTGGCAGTTATCAATACCTACAGGTAACAGAGGATTGATATCGGTATTGCGCACTTCAACATATTCTACACCGCGTTTGATTAGGGCTTGCACTGGCTTTTCGCCTGAAGCAACGACCCTTTTAGGACGGATATCACTGTAATATTCATTCTCAATTTGCAGTATATTATCGTTTAATTGACGATACTCTCCGGCGACTTTTACGCCCATTTCGGTGTAAGCGGCAAAAGGCGTTTTAATGGCCGATTGCAGAGAATTGGCATAACTGTCTAAGTAATTAAAACAAATATCTAAGCCCTCTTGCGCTTTGTTTGAATAGCCGAAATTGCTCATGCGTAAAGAAGTGGCATAGGGTAGATATAGCGTATGTCCATTGAGCGTTTGCAAGTGGTGCTCTTTGTCTTTCATAAAAGAGTCTGAAAGAGCGGGGGAGGCCCCAAATAAGTAGAGCAATATCCAAGATTGTCGCCTAAAATTACGAATCAAAGAAAAATAGCCGTCTGAGCGATAGTCTTGCAGTGAACGTTGGTCCGACTCCATTTGCTGTAAGGCTAGCCATAGATCATCGGATAACGAGAAATTGTAGTGTATTCCCGCGATGCTCTGCATCATTTTGCCGTAGCGACTCGCTAGGCCAATACGGTAAACGTGTTTCATTTTACCGCTATTTGAGCTGCCGTACTCGGCAATTCGAATGTCATCAGCGCCATTAAGATAGCAGGGCATGCTGGCATTCCAAATGACTTCTTCTTTTAGATGACGATAGCTATAGCGGTGTAGATCGGTTAAATAATTAATAGCATCAATAGAGTTTTTATAAACAGGGGTAATAAACTCTAATAAAGCTTCAGCATAATCGGTGGTAATCACGCCATTGGTCAAAGCGGAGCCTAGGCCAGACGGATGGTTAGTTTGAGATAGTTTACCTTTAGAGTTAACCCTCAAAGCTTCTTTTTCGATGCCGTGCATCACTTCCGTTAACAGAGGCTCTTTGCCAGCGGCTTTAAGTTTATCTAATGTAGATTCAAGAACTGATTGCAAAATAAAATCCTGCAGTAAATGATTAAGTACTCGATTATAAACCAACAGTATATGTGCAAGGCAATCATTAAAATGAATAATGTTATGAAGTTGCAGAATTCACTCGTTTAAAGTAGATAAGATTAGTCATTAAATTGATTTTTAAGCTGTCACTTGGCTTTTAGTTACCGACTAGCAGGCTTGATTACAGCAATATTTTAAGCTTAGGAGCTAGATTACCAAAGCAAATTTTAGCGCAGTGAAGGTGAGCATGCCGACAATGATAGTGGTCAGCAGGTCTTTGCGAATAAACGCTGTTATAGCCGCAACACCAGAGGCTATAAGCCATGGGTTCTCTATGCTTAACCACAGCGCGCCTTCTGGCATAGTGACCGCTGGCGCAATGATTGCCATTAGCACTACCGGTGGAATGAATTCGAGTGCTTTGTTAAGGGTCGGCGAAAATTGCACTTTACCCGCGAAGGCAAATAACACATATCTAACGCTGAAGGTAGCCACGAACATTCCCGAAATGAGTGCGACTTGGTTCACTCTAGTATCTCCTTAGTATTTTTATGTTTGCATTCCTCAAGCAACATTAAAGATAGCCCGATAGCAATACCGGAAAATGAAGCTAAAAGTAAGCCTAGTTTGTGTGGGAAATCATAACTGACAACAGCTAATACCGCAGAGACTAATACCGCAACAATAATAGGTCTGCTTTTAAGGTAGGGAATGACCATGCCTAAAAAAGTCACCGACATGGCAAAGTCTAAGCCCCAGTTCTGCATTTGTGGAAAAATATTACCTAGCGTTAAGCCAATATAAGTACAGAAAATCCAATTAGAGTACATCGCTAGAAAGGAACCAAGATAATACCAGTGTGCCAAGTCTAAATTAGTCTGTTGGTGATAGCGATTATTGACGATCGCAAAGGTCTCATCGGTTAGCCCGAAAGCCATAATTGCTCGCCAGTGGTGGGGTAAGTGCTTGACGTTCGAGACCAGATTAGCAGAGTACAAAATATGTCTGAAATTGACGATAAAAGTGGTGGCTATTATGATCGGTACACTTGCGCCAGCCGCCAGTAAACTCAATGCTATGAATTGGCTGGCACCTGCGAAGACTATAACAGACATCAATATTGCAGCCACTGCTGATAAACCGTTCGGCTCGGATAAAGTACCAAAGATAATGCCAAAAGGCGCGGCACCTATTAGCAGCGGAATAGTTGCGCTGGCGCCTGCTGCAAATTCCTTTGAACGCGAGGTGCTCGCAGTGGCACTGGAATTGATCGGGCTGTTGTTCATAGCGCCAATTTCATATAGATGTCAGAGCGTTCATAGTTCGACACTAGGTTGGGATGAGAGACTTGTTGAAAGCCCATATGTTGGTATAAAGCCAATGCTCTGGGCAGTAAGCTAGAGGTCTCTAAATACAGAGTAGAAGCTTCAAGTTGTCGAGATTTATCGAGGGCGATTAAGAGCATTTTGCGACCAATGCCATGGCCTTGATATTGCTCATCTACCGCCATTTTAGAAATTTCGTAGAGGCCATCATCCTGCTTAGCTAAGGCAATACAACCGACAATTGTCTGGCTGATTTTAGCGAACCAAATATAACCACCACGCGCTAAATAGTAACTCTCAGGCGTATCTAGTGCTTGGCGATCGAGTTCATTGAGATGGCCGTTAAAATATTTATTAAGCCATGTCAAATTGAGTCGATGAAAATCTGCCCTGTAACGGCTATGCCAATTTTCTATGACTACTTTTTGTGATTGTCCGCTTTGAGAGAGAGCATTTAGGACGGGGTTGACTAGACCCTTCTCATCGTAGGCCTGTTCGAAATCATCCAATGCCTGCAGGATTGAACAGGGTTGCCTGTCGATGATGCTATCGAGGTAGTGACGCATTTGGCCTAAAATCGGTGCAATGTTAGGCAGTAAATTCAGTGCTTTCTCGTCCAAGACTAAAAAGAAACGTCTATCGTCTTGAGGGTCTGAAGTTTTATAAAGCAGTTTCTGCTGATGCATTTTATGCGCAATTTTACTCACCGCTGGATGGCTCACACCGAGTAACTGTGCCGCTTGGGTAACCGATAAAGGGCCTTGCTGATGCAGTAAATTAAACAGCGGGAAATAACTTGGATGTAAATCAATACCTTGCTCCTGATAGATGCTGGCAACATCTTTGTACATTCTATCTGATAATCTCTTTAAACGGCTCCCGAGTGATAGGCAGCCTAAGCTTTTCATATGATCCACAGTCGCGCCTTAAGTTAGTGAGTAGACATAATATACATCAATTACGTAACTAGTTACATAATTGATTGTAGGTTTAGCAATTTTGTTCAATAAAAACCTTGCCCGGTTGGCTAATATGCTTATCTCAAGGCTAGGTCTAGTGGCTCAAGTCCTGATTATTCTCGAGCGTCTGCTCAATCTATTTGAGCCCTAGAGAGGCCTTCAACAATTTTTAGAGAAAAACTGTGGTATCAATTATCTTATCTATGATTATATTCGCCTTTATAGGAGCCGCATCGCCTGGCCCCGTAAACATTATTGCGACGACGAGTAGCGTAAACTATGGGTTTAAACGCACTATGGGGCATATATTTGGTGCCTCTGCGGCGTATGCGCTTATCGTTTTTTTAGTAGGCTTAGGGCTTAATCAAGTACTAGTGGCCAATCCGCTGTTTTCTGTCACAGTAAAATATTTAGGTGCTGCTTTTTTGCTCTACCTATCATACCAAATAGCGGTGGGCAAAAGCTCAAATGACTCAACAAAAATCCAGAGTCCAGCGCCTAGTGTGTTACATGGTTTTTTAGCGCAGGGCCTAAACCCAAAAGCATGGTTTGTCTCTATGTCGGGGGTGAGTCTGTTCGTAGTGCCTCACGATCCGGCAAGTTTATATTTAAGCATATTTACTGCAGTGTCATTCGTTATCTGCTTGATGGGTGTTGGGCTCTGGGCGGCGGCTGGGGAATTGTTTAGCTTGCTGTTAGCTCAACCGAAAAATCAGGTTACCTTTAATCGATTAATGGGGTTATTATTGAGTCTCACGGTGGTTCTTATGTTTGTTTAGGCTAGTGCAACCGCTCATGCGAAAGACTGTTTAAATCTATTTATCTGAGAAAATATGCCGACACAAGCCGTTCATACCTTGTCTAAAAGTGCTGCACTTGACTTTGTTGAGTTACGCAGCGCACGCCATTCTAATAGCTGTTACAGCTCACACAGTCACGATGAATTTTCATTTGGTGTCGTCGATCAAGGGTCTGCTCACTATAAAAACCTGCAGCAGTTTTACAGCATTCATCCTGGCACTACAGTCACGATCAATCCAGGTGATGCCCACTCATGCAATGCACAGCAGGTGCAATGGTCGTATCGGATGTTGTTTGTCGATACTCAGTGGGTCGGTGAACTGCAACGGGAAATCCACTTACATAATCAGCAAGATTTTATGCCTTTCGAACAACATTTATTAGAATCTACGACTCGGTATAATCGATTTTCATGCCTCTACGATTGTCTTTTAAATGACCCTAGTGCCTTAAAAGCAGAAGAAATGTTGATAGAGTATTTAGTGGAGATTTTTGATTCACCATTGAAACAGCCAAATTTACAGGTGGATAAAATTTCCTTAGTGCGTGAGCTGATAATGGATAAATTAGGCGCAAATTTGTCACTTGCCAATTTTTGCCACTTGGCCAATTTAAGCCCGTATCATCTTATTCGAAGTTTCAAACATCGCTATGGGCAAAGCCCACATGCCTATCAATTAGATCAACGTATTAAACACGCCAAAAAACGACTGCAGGCAGGGGATAGTTTAGTCCACACGGCGCATGCTTTAGGTTTTGCTGACCAGAGCCATTTCCAACGCAATTTCAAAAAGCGTACCGCTTTAACCCCTCGCCAATATCAACGTTTTTTTGTATAAGGCATCACTAGTGTCCGGTTAAAAATTTAACATTTAAAAATCCATTTGTTCCACGCTATTTTTGTTTGGTTTTCGCCGTTTACCGCTTAGGTTTAACAACACCATAACACTTCTGCGCTCCATCAAGTTTGCGCCGACTAATAGGCTAATTTGATAGAGTGTTCGCTTACTCAGATAGGTTAGTTGTGCCAGTTTTAATAGTAGATAAGCGATTAGCGCTATCAAGACTTGAATCATCACACC
>JAWUWK010000029.1:0-10286 GCA_034111875.1 Gammaproteobacteria bacterium | reverse complement strand
ATTTATGATATTCTCAGATGTGAGCAAAAAATAAAGTAACGCATCAGGGTTCCATTTTCGTGAGAACTGTGCGTTAAAATCTCCTATTAAACCGTATAAAAGAGCACTTTCTGGAAGGTTTGAATGAAGAATAGAGCAGAGTGTATCAATTGACATCCAGTCCTATGAACAATTGTAGGCTCTTATAGCGGACCTGCGGCAAATAGCTGCGGGTATACTCCGGCGGTAACATACGTTCAACTGGGTGAGGAAAGGCGCTTAACTGGCTCGGGTCTGCTGGTGTTTTACGATCATTGGCTAATTCTTCAGCGATAGCTTGCCGTGTTTTGTGATCGATGTAATTGCTCATAATTATACCTTTTGAATAGGTTATTGATTATGAGCAGTGACACAATTATTTTTACATTCTCTATCAGACGTTTATAAACAATGACTTTAGAAACCAACGAGTTCGCCTTTAAGTTGATTAAATTGATAGTTTTCAGTATGAAAAATTAATTTAATTTAAAACCAACTGTTACTGCGTTTGTCTAGATCACCCTCGCAACTATTAAATTGACTAGTGTAATTCGCCGCCCTTCGTTTGACTTTTTTGGCAACTCCCAGCAACCAGGGTTTTTTATTGTAACTCTTGCGGTTATAACCGCCTCTACCTTCATGATACGCTAGGTATTGTCCGTAGGCATCCCATTTAGAGACACCAGTCATCCGCTGGGTACCCGTGGTATACCAACCAATAAAGTCAATAGCGTCATCAAAGTCATCTCTATCCGCCCCCCCGTTTCCAGTGGATTTTTTGTATTCACCCCAGACGGCATTCAGTGCTTGAGAATAACCATAAGCACTGGACACACGACCTGTGGGTATTACCCATAAAAAGTATTTGTAACCGGGTCGCGCGTCATCTATAAAGTTTGATTCTTGTTGCATGATCGCCATCATAACTGGAATTGGCGTTCCCCATGCTTTGGAAGCCGTTTTTGCTTGCTTATACCAACTAATATTGCCTTCGAAAATACTACACAACTCAGTTGTGTTCGAGGGACGATAACTGGCGCAACCTGAAACCAGGGCAGCAAAAAAAATAATGGTGCTCATTTTTAAAAAAACAGACTTATTAATATTTGAGCAAATGCTCATAGTTTCCTCCTAACAAAATTCATATTGAGCAACATTAAGCTAATCTGGCCCACTTTATAGTCCATTTCTGGGTCTTAAGTGTTAGAAAGGTCACTCCCAATAAGCCGATTGAATCAGCTTATTGCAATAAACCATACACTGCGTATGTTCGCAACAGGACAGGTTTGCAAGCCCTTAATTACAACCATCCAATGCTAAGGTGTATACGCTGTTAAAGATACAATATAAACTGTTGAGACTGCAATTTATGAATATACCTGCACACACGATGCTATCGATAGGCATCCTTTAATAGTAGCCTTTAAGATTAATCTGCAGCGGGATTAAAAATTAACAGTACTCTTTAAATCCTAACCTTATAAGTAATGTCAGTATTTTTCTGGAGGTTGCAGCACCAACAAGTTGATTTGATCTTGCAGAGAAGTCACTGATTCAGGTAGTAGTAAAAAGCTATTACCAATCACTGACGTGTTTTGACTCTAAAGAGTCTTCCAAACCCCACATGCAATCTTCTCTATCGTTGCCAGATGCCTATAGGCACATACGGGAGAAGTACTTTTAGCATCAATACCACCGTTGACTCTTACCATGTTGTTACTCTATCTTTTAGTGACTCTTTCGCTCAATCAGGAGCTTAGCTATAGATATAGTGGGTAAAGCAGTGAGTCGTCACAGGCGCTCAGCTTTGGCCGTCAAAGACCTGCCATCCAATGCAAGCCTAGTCGAATTAACCACGGCGATTGTATCGTCTTCACACTTGGGGATATAACCGCGTAGGTTGATTCTAAAAGGCGATTAATAGCTGCAAATCATTATGCTCAGGCCTTACTAAATCAGGGGACCTAAAAGCACACTTGAATAATTAGTATTGAGTCTAGGTGCGTTTATTCACGCTGATTTGATGTTAAGATTGATAAATAGAAGGTATCAGCTATATTGAATTATGTAGCTCTGGGCTTTTAGCTATAATGGCGATAGACAACTATTTATAGAGGCAGAACACCCCCAAGTGTGACTATTTGTATACAGTAAGCCTAGAACATATACTTATAGCGACCACATTTGATTCCTTAGTTATTCGCAGGGAATATTAGGTGAAATTCACTACTTCCTTCGATAATGGTGCGAGTTGGCGCTTCTTAATATGTAGCACAGATAACCTGCTTATAGACCGCTAGAATGGGTTTAAATGAATATGCATAATCACCCAAACATTTTCCAATAAGTCAAGTCTATTCTTTATAGAGTTTGATATTTTATAGCAAATAGCTTGCTGCAAGTGCATAATAGTATTCGAGAATGCCCATGTATGGATATCCTCAACCACTAAAGAAACGTCCATACTGGTAAATAATACTTTAACTAGCTAGATGGTGAAATGTGATTCAAATTTTTAACTTCCCAGTAGGGCGATTTTATGAGCGATAATACAACCAGTAAACAATGGTCGATTGGCTTTTTTATTCAGAGCGCTGTGTATAGCGTAACGCTGATCTTATTCATAATTGGCGCCGTGTCATATCTAGGTACTTCTCGACTGAGCCATGATTTAGATTTTCTTCGCTCAGAGATATCCGTTGTACAGACCGGTATGGGTCAGGCAATTGAGAGTTTAAAGGGCCTAACAAATCAAGTAGACCAGCTTGGAGAGGCCGAAAAATCTTTTACTAAGCTCAATGCGCTAGAGGCTAAGCTGATTGATAATCAGCAAGCCAGTGTCGATATTGACAATGCCCTCAAACAATTTGTCACTTTGGCGGCACAAAACAATAAAGGTTTGAATGTCATCAATGCAGCGACCAATAAGATACAGGAAAACTTATTGCTCATAAGCGGCCCTTATGAAGGTCTGATAAATGCGGCACAGCAGATAGACCGTGAGAGTATGTTGTTACTCATAAATAGCTTTAAAATGATCAACGACGATACAAGCGCATTAAAAAAAGCCGAAAAAAACATTAAAACTATTTTCCGCCAATTATCTTTGATTACCAAATTAATGAACCAAATCACCATCAGTGAAGCTATGCGCAAAGAGTTAATTACGGTTAAAAACAAACTTAGGCCTTATAGAAGCAAATTACGAAAAATAAATAAACTTAATAGTCTAGAGGAAAAACAACTAAGCAGTGAACGATTAATCAAACAAGGTGAATTTATTGTTGGTTTATCCAACAAAATTGCCAGCCAAGCTAGCGCATTGGCAAAAACCGGTATTGTCACCGCACTAACATTGACCAACCAGTCTAAATTGCAAATAGATCAGCAAAAAATGGCCAGTATAAAAGGTAACTTAATAGTTAACGATTCTATTAAACTTGTTGAAAACGCCAATAGAGCCAACCAAGAACTGTCCAACTTACTGACCGTTAATTTACAGGAAATGGGCAAATCACTGAGTGTTATTCCCAACGTTTCGCGGAATATTTCGACATCAATTAAAAGTATGCAATCTAAAGTATCAGGGGACCAGCGCGGTCGCCTAGAGGCTGTAAACGATCGCGCAAAACAGGCGGAGGATAACGCCAAAACGATACCTATTATGATACTAATTATCTGTGCTATAGCACTGGGGATCAGCGCCGTTATTATCATTGTGCTAAGGCGTTGGATAATAAAACCTCTGAGTCGTTTTGTAACAGGAGTGCAACGCGTTACCGGTAACGATTTAACCAGCACTATAAGTGATGAAGGTGCCATAGGAGAGCTTAAACAATTGATTGCAGATCTGAATTTATTAGTTATTGGACTCAATGGTAATGTCCGCGACATGAAAGATACAGGTGAACACTTAGCGAAGAGTGCCAGCGCTATGAACAAAGCTTCACTTAATACTCAAGACTCGCTCAGCCATCAAGACCAACTCACTAGCGAAATCACCATAGAGACAGAGCAGTTGACTGAGATGTTTAAATTAGTGGCTAAAAACACCTCTCTTGCGGTGAAAAACGCAGGTATAGCTGAGCAATCTGTGCAAGTAAGCATGCTTAGTATCAATGATTCAGTGGCTAAGATTAGCCAACTTTCCGACACGATGCGCCTCGCTGAAGAATCGATGTCAATGTTAAAAACTGACAGTGATGGCATAGGTAAAATTTTGAATGTTATTCGAGGAGTTGCCGAACAGACCAATCTATTGGCTTTAAATGCAGCAATTGAAGCAGCAAGGGCCGGAGATCATGGGAGAGGGTTTGCAGTGGTTGCTGACGAAGTTAGGCTGCTTGCGCAAAATACCAGTAAAGCCACAATTGAAATTCATGCGCTAATCGAAAAGCTTCAGCATAATGCTGATAACGGCGCCAGTATTATGATGAGGGGAATGCAAAGCTTAGAAGATAATGTGGCAGCAACGCAACAGGTATATGTTGCTCTGGATTCCACCGTTCAAAGCGTCGAACAGATCTCGATAGTAAACAAAGAAATCGAAACCGCGACTCACTCTAGGATCAGTGCGGTTGAAAAAATTTCGACTAAACTACATGAAATAAGTAATTACACGCAAGAAACCAGCACAGCTGCTGATGAGAACGTGACAGCAAGTAAAGAACTTGACCAAACCTCAACGGAATTAAAAGAATTAGTCGCACGTTTTAAAATTAATTAAGAGGCCTTGCACTTAGTAGTGAAAAAGGTCTCATTAAATTATTCACAGCATTGTTACTGGTATTCTATGGCGCCAAAATTGAAAACATATACAACGTGAATCGGTGATGCTATGTTCCATTGCGAAATAGCTGTGAAAACTAGCCATTTAGTAGACTAACTTAGAAAATAGAGAGTTGGATCATAGTTGTCAGCAACTCTAACGCTTTCATTCCTTTAAGGGAGTAACCTCTGCATTCAAGCTTAGGATTCCAAAGCGCAACGGCATAACGATCGGGGTGGACAGCGACTAAACCACCAACGCCCCTCCCCTTTCTAGGGCAAACCTACAGTATAATAAAAATCTTCTGCCTCATCATAAAAGCCGCTAAGCGGCATTATTGCATTGATTTGCTTACCTTAACTGGGACTATCAATAACTTGTCCTGTATCAGGATTAGTCCCATTGGTGGCCAAAAACAGAAAAACTATCGGTGAGTTCTTTGCCACTCATTTCGATAGAAAAAAGGTAGAAATACAACTAAAATTCTTCTTCTATTTTATTGTTTATATTGCCAAAAACTTGCCTCAAATAAGTCAGTGCATAATTCCTATGGCCACAGCTTTTCTCTGATTCGGCGACCTTAGGATTGGATTCTAAGAGATTATTGTTGGGGATTTTGCGGATAAAATTTAGTAATTCACTTGTAGGATAGCTCAACTCACTATCAACAGATCACAAACGACTATTGCTATCGCATTAATAGGAGGATTAACCGGTATGTCTTTTTCGTATTCAAGTTGCACCAGTGAGTTAAAGGTCGCGCCCGACGGCTCCAATCACCCTCAACTGGCGTTAAATAAATACCTAATTTTTTCTAATCAATGTGAGCGAATTCTGGGATATGGGATGCAACTGGCCGCTGTTTTCAGTAGGCATAACGTAAGCATTTATTTGCTCAACTATGCTTAGATATTCACTCGGAAATAATTAGTACTACATCAGAATATCGCGGCTGATAAAGTCTTATAATGAAAGCCTCCCCTTAAGCTTTTTATTTACTAGTTATTAGCAAATTGTAGATTCTGCAGACAGGGCAGACATTCACTGGAATGAACAGACAACAATACCCTAAATGTTTATTCAAAGGGACCTTTAAACACACAGTTGATAGAACAATACAGTTACAAAATCAATGTTATGATTGAGAATCTAGCGGATAGATGGGGCAAGAGGGATTTTTATGTAAAGTAAGTATTCTGCAGCAAGAGGCAGGGAGAGCAATATAAAAAGCTGGTTAGTATGTAAAAAACAGCCTAAAGACCACTGCAATCATCTTAATATCAGCTAGCTTTGAATGCACCTAAGGCGCCAAAATTAGCATAATTTACGACTACGCAAGCAGTTAATCGCCAATATTGAGATAGCTTTGATAAGTCACACAGTTGTGCTGGATGATAATTTAAGCACTTTAGAATACGATAACTAAGCCCGAAGTTTTTTTAAAAGCGCTTTGGCGTTGAAAAAATTTATCTTTCCTGAATCTACCAATCCTTTAACCAGCGTATCTACTTCTGCATTAATTGCACCCGCCGATATATCAATATTACGGGCATGCAAGGCCATATGCTCTTTTTATATACCCTCTGTAGCCAATGCTCTTAATACCGCCATATTTTGTGCTGAGCCTACTGCCACTATCACTGCAGCAAGTTCTTGCACGGATTGTATGTTCATAAACTATAAACAAGCTTGAGCACAAGGGTGTGATTTGGTTGCCCCACCCATGATACCCAGCGCCATAGGCATCTCTATTGAGCCGACTAAACAACCTTGTTACCTATTTGCCAATGGGTTAGGGCCTAGTACTGAGCTTTGTGTGCGGCCTAAGCGTGAGCGCAGGCTTCAACTGCGCGCCAATCATTACCTGTGGTTATGACAACAGGGTCTATTCCATTCATAATACCTTTATTGTGGGTTGGTCAATCAACGCTAAAACGCCAGCTTCAACAATTCGTTGGCCAACTTCGGCCCCTGTTAAACCTTGCATGGTTAAGGCATCACAATTGACCCTTAGACTTCCTCTAACCGTGCGAAAATCAGCGAGATTCGATTAAATTAGATTCGAAGTTTAGCATTTTTGCCGCTGATCTTCTCATTTTAGGAGCGACTGCCTCTGCCATAGTATTAACTGTGTTAGCGCACATCGCATCCCTGACATCGATTAATAAGTGTAATACTAGCATGGGCCCTATTGCAGAAGACTCGAACAAGTGAACTTAAATCCTTTACACCCTCCTCCAAGAGAGACTAAAACAGCATCTTTAAGGTTGGCTAAACTAATAAACTCACTTTCCATTTTTAACAAACGCAGTTTGGCACTGGCTATATCAGCGAGACCCGACACTTGTACTTGGGCACGCATAATAGGCTGATCGCTTCGCATCGTAAAACGAGCGCACTGGCGAACAATTATGGCCATCTGTGAAACCGCTGCAACCATCGATGGCTCCTCCACAACCAAGGAATTAAATAGTCTTTATCATTAACCATAAAGTTAGCGGCTATACCCAGAGGGAACTAAAATTAACCGACGACATTTTCTATCATAGAATTGGCGACATTTAAGCTTAAAACCCCAGAACCAGAGCCGCTAAATTGAGTTCCCCATTGTGGGTCCATATTAGGCTGTTGTAAGGTTTTGGCTAAACGTTGGGAGAGCAACATCGGTTTAAATTTCTCTATTGGAGAAGTAACGTTCCGCTGTGTTCGCGGTTGATTCATCATCGTCATTTACCGCCCAATATATATTCAAGAAAATCTGGGCTAAAGGTAGCATACTACACAAAAAAGTATCAGTAACGACAAACAGAAACGCTTAATGCTCACTGTATTTGGCTTGCCTATAAGCTAATAATAATCTGATAGCCTTTTAAAAATCAATCGGGGACAGGCCCGTTCGATGAAGTGTATTGGGCTTAACTTTGCAAGCGCATAAATTGTTGTTGACCCAGAAAAATTTTTAAGTAGTCCGAGGAAATCTGTTTATGCACAAAATATTGTTGATAAAATTAGGTGATACTTTCCCTGAATTGAAGTGCGCTAAAGGGGACTTCGAAGAGATGATCAGCGCTTGCCTTCAAGACGAAGGAAAGCAGTTCACACTGGAGGTGTTTGATGCGCGAAAAGATCTAGCATTATCGGGCTTAGAAAACATCAGCGGTGTAATATTGACAGGATCGCATAGTATGGTCACTGCTTGCGAACCATGGAGTGAAAGGTTAATTCCTTATATTAAAGCGATGCAGCTAAGAAATTTACCAGTGTTAGGCATCTGTTATGGCCACCAATTAATTGCAAAAGCGTTAGGGGGGGAAGTTGACTTTCACCCCTTAGGACCCGAACCTGGGACTGTCAATGTATGTTTAACAGCAGCGGGCAAAAAAGATAAGTTACTGGGCACACTGCCTGATATTTTTTCAGTTAATGTGGCACATTCTCAAAGCGTTATAAGCTTACCTGAGAACGCGGTATTATTGGCAATGAATCATTTTGAACCCCATCAAGCGTTCAGAATTGGTAATATTTGGGGAATACAATTTCATCCCGAGTTCGATCAGGCGATTACCCAATATTATGTCGACGAGATAGCCGCTGAAATTGAAAAATATGCTGGAGATCCAGAGAAAATACGCGATGCATGTAAAGACACAGAGTATAGCCGCAGCTTACTGGGGAAATTCACAAAGCTGTGCTCTACTGAGTTAAAGTAAACATAGATGCAAATCGCCTTATGCAAGTTTGTCTCTAACAGTCTGATTGACTGACGTTCAATTGACGTTGCAAAAAACCAACGCTTACACCAAACTCTGATCAAGATCCAATCGCTGTTTGCGCGTTCGTCAACCAATGATAAGAGGCTGTTAGCTAGTTTTCTAGGTGTTTAATCCTCTGTGCTTGCGAGCTATAAAGTTGAATCAATTTAATGCCATGTAAAGTGAAATAAGGTGCCAGGCTAAAACCAGCTTCTTCACTGATAATATCAAAATTAACAACAGAGGACTTAAAAGTAAGACCGGGCTTTATATTTTGCCCAGACCACCGATAGAAAACCTGCTCAAACGACTTTCCACACATGCCAACCAGGCTATTGGACAACCTAAGATGTCGCATCAAGTAAGGCGTAGCATCCATTTAAAACAGCATTGTGCATAAAAGCCCAAGTAAGATTCGCGGGGTAAGCTGTGATATCAACGAGCCCAGACAAAGCTAAAAAAGTGAATAATCTACGTTAAGAACTGGCTGGTTGATGAAATTCAATGACCTTACTAACAGAATTACGTAAAAAAAGAAATGTACCTCCTCGTATTTACTCGTGCGATGTATCCCGATAGCTAACGATTGAATCTGACTCACGAAAACGTCATAGTCAGTGACCTGCAAATGTAAATCGCTAGTTTACCTTAGGGTGTCAGAATTATATTATCGTTAACAATCAATGACCTATTAGTCTTTCGGTAATAAAGGGCGAGCTTTTACTTTGCATACTGGCCTTAAACGTTTTTCGTTTAAAGACACTACTCTTCAAAACAAAATCAATCGCTGTAGTCGAAACCGCTGTTAAATCACTTGAAGTTCGAGATTAAAAAATACATCTGTTGGTCTTTTGAGTGTGCCTTGTTGATGCTAATAATAAATGTGGGTTAACTTTCACATTGCCGTTAACATAGAGTTTATAAGGCCTCCTTCGACTGCCCAAGCTTGGCGTGGTGAATCTAAGGGAGCGCGCAAGCGTAGCTACTGGACAGCCTTCAGCGGCTAAAAAGTCGATTAAAGCTGCGCTTCTATGGGCCTCACTATATATTTGAACGCGCAAGCGCTACTCGAAAACAGCCATAAAAGCGGCGCTTTTATGGCTGTTTCCCCCTACTATCAAATCTATGTGAGAATACGGTCATCGCCAACAAAAGCTACAAATAAGAAAGCTTGGCGTGGTAAATCTAAAGGAGCGCGCAAACGCAGTTACTGGAGAGCCTTCAGCGGATAAAAAGTCGATTAAAGCTGAGCTTCTATGGGCCTCACAATATATTTGAACGCGCAAGCGCTACTCGAAAACAGCCACAAAAGCGGCGCTTTTATACTTGGCTGTTTCCCCCTACTATCACATCTGTGTGAGAGTACACTCATCGTCTACAAAGCTTTAGACGAAAAAAAACCCCTATGCACAAAGTGCACAAGGGTTTCTTTACGTATTAAAGCTTGGCGTGGTGAATCTAAGGGAGCGCGCAAGCGTAGCTACTTGAGAGCCTTCAGCGGATAAAAAGTCGATTAAAGCTGCGCTTCTATGGGCCTCACAAGATATTTGAACGCGCAAGCGCTACTCGAAAACAGCCATAAAAGCGGCGCTTTTATACTTGGCTGTTTTCCCCTACTATCACATCTGTTTGAGAGTACACTCATCGCCTACAAAGCTTTAGACGAAAAAAAACCCCTATGCACAAAGTGCACAGGGGTTTCTTTACGTATTAAAGCTTGGCGATGACCTACTCTCACATGGGGAGAC